>JACMLV010000691.1 GCA_014379395.1 Burkholderiaceae bacterium | reverse complement strand
CGCGCGCGCCGCCGGCCAGCTCCTCGACGCTCTCGCCGCGGGTCCCGACCCGGGTGCCGTAGTCGCCGCCGGCGAGGCGGTCGGCGGCCCGGCTCAAGAGGCCGATCGGGATCAGGACGCGGCGCCGGATCACCTGCGAGGCGAACAGCACCAGCGCGATCGAGGCGCCCAGCGTGCCCAGCGCGAGCAGGATCAGGCGCTCGAGGCGCGCGGCGGCGCGCGCCATCTCGGCGTTGGTGCGCTGGTCGACCATCTGCGCCAGGCGCTCGACCGCCGCCGACAAGTCGCCCTTGAAGCGGTTGTAGTCGGCGCCGTGCACCAGTTCGCTGGCGAAGTCGCGGTGCGGCTCGCCGTCCGAGACGAACTCGGCGCTGGCCGGGTCGTACAGGCCTTGGGTCGCGGCGAAGGCGATCTGCTCGATCCGGTTCATGGCGGCGGTGGCGCCCAGCACCGCCTTCAGGCCGGCGAACTCGGCGGCGCTGAAGCCGAGCCGCGTCATGCGCTCGGCGCGCGACTGGCGCGCGCCGTCGGCCGGCAGCTTGTGTTCGAGGCGCCCGGCGATCACCGCGTCCCAGTAGGTGGCCGGGTTGAAGTCGGCCGGGGCCGCCTTCTCGCCCTTCTGGATCGCCACGATGTCGTAGTAATAAAACAGGTAGCGCGGCTCGCCGGTGACGGCGTACGAGCGCACCAGGCGCGCCAGCTGCTCGGTTTCCTGGCGCAGCTCGTTGGTCAAGGCGGTGGCGTTCTGGCGATGCTCCTGGGCCGCCACCACGCTGTTGTGGGCTTGCCGGATCAACAGCATCAACACGCCGTTCGCGGCCAGCGCCAGCAACACGGCGATGGAAAACCAGGCCGACACTTTTTTCAGCTTCATCGAGGCGTTGGCGGTCATTGATGGTGGGGCGGCGCGCGCCTCGCTAATATCGGAAAAGCAAGATTGTATTGCATGAGCGCAATACGCGCGCGCTTTTTCAAGCCGTCGCGGCGTTCCAGGGCCGGCCATCGCCGGCATTTGCCGATTTACAACACTTTTACTTAGATCAACATTACTGAAAGTGCGGGATTGACTAATTTGGTTGCTACAATGCAATCCGAAAAAAACAACGGGGCGCCGCCCGGCCGCCCGCCCCGCCCTCCATTTCCCTTGGACGCACACATTTATGAAACCTGAAATGGCCTCAACCCTCGCCCTTCCGCTGCTGGCCGCGCTGGCCCTGACGGCGGTCCCGGCGCGCGCGGCCGACCTGGCGCTGTCGGGCTTTGGCAGCGCCGGCTACGCCCGCTCGGACCAGCCGTACGACTACCAGCGCTTCATCAGCGAGGACGGCACGGTCAAGCGCGACTCGATCCTCGGCCTGCAACTGGACGCCAAATTCACCCCGCAGTGGGGCGCGACGGTGCAGGCCACGCTGGCGCCGTCGGCCTCGAGCGACAGCGGCTGGAGCGCCAAGCCGTCCTGGGCCTTCCTGTCCTACCGGCCCAGCAACGACTGGCTGCTGCGCGCCGGCAAACTGCGCGTGCCGCTGTACCTGAACTCGGAGAACATGGACGTCGGCGCGACTTTTGATTACGCCCGCCTGCCGGCCGAGATGTACTCGATCGCGCCGACCACCGACTTCACCGGCGCCTCCTTCAGCAAAAGCTGGAGCGGCGACGCCGGCGACCTCGCGCTCGACGGCTATTGGGGCCGCGCCAACATGGATTGGCGCTTCCACATGCGCGACGGCGTGCCGGGCCAGATCCCGGCCGGGCCGCTCTACACCAGCGTCAAGACCGAGGCCAAGGGCCTGGTGTTGACCCTGCAGCGCGGCGAGAGCCGCTACCGCGCCGGCTACCACGTCACCGACACCAAGCGCGCCGACGGCGCCCCGCTGGCGCAAACCTTCCCCTTCGTCGAACTGGTGCCGCACAGCGGCATCGGCATGTACCTGGCGGCCGGGCCGGGCGTGCCGACCATCGAGCGCGTCAAGGCCACCGTGTTCAGCGCCGGCGCCGACGTCGCCCTCGAGCACGACGTGCGCCTGGTGGGCGAAGTGTTCCGGCGCCGGGTGCAGGACATGCAGATCGGCCCGGACAGCAAGGGCGGCTACCTGTCGGCCTTGAAAAAGGTCGGCGCCTGGACCCCATACGCCACCTACGCGCGCCTGTTGTCGAGCGCGCCGGTGCGCCAGTTGTACCAGGCGGTCAACCAGAACAGCGTGCCCGGCTTCCTGCCCGGCGCGCCGGTGATCAACGCCAGCCAGCGCGCCGCCGCCGACGGCATCCCCGCCTACGACCAGTATTCGATCGCGCTGGGCACCTCGTACGCGCTGTCGCCGACGAGCAAGATCAAGGCCGAACTGCTGCACGTGCACATCGGCGACATGTCGAGCATGATCGACCCGCCGAGCGGCGGCGCCGGCGTGCGCGACCAGAACATCCGCGTTCTTTCCCTCTCTTACAGCTTCGTGTTCTAAGGGATGAAGATCATGCACACCACCAAAATGAAACTCCTCCCCCTGCTGTTCGCGCTGAGCGGCGCCGCCCAGGCCGCCGTGCTCGTCATCGGCCACGCCAACGTGCCGAAACTGGACCCCGCCACGGTGCAGAAAATCTTCACCGGCAAGGCCATCGAAGTGGCCGGCGTCGCCGTCACCCCGGTCAACGCCAGCCCCGGCAACGGCGCCCGCGGCCGCTTCCTGCAAACCTACCTGAACCAGGACGAGGAGAAATACACCGCCTACTGGACCGTGCGGCGCTACATCGGCAAGGGCGCGCCGCCCAAGGAGCTCGCCAGCGCCGCCGACGTGATCGCCTACGTGCAGGCCAATCCGGGCAGTGTCGGCTACATCGAGGAAGGCGACCTCAAGCCCGGCCTCAGCCTGAACGTGCTGGCCAGGAAGTAAGCCCGCGCGGGTCCGGCCGCCGGCCCCGCGCGTTTTGTTCCCGCTTCAGTTCCGGGACGCCGTCGGCGTTCTTTTTTTGCAAAGATTCAGATGAAATCAAAAACCGCACCACACATCGGCCGCGCGCTGGGCCCGGCGTTGCTGGCCTTGCTGGCGCTGTCGGCCGCGCCGGCCGGCGCCACCGACCTCGCCTTCTCCGGCTTCGGCACGCTCGGCTACACCCGCTCCGACCAGGACTACAGCTACGAGCGCTTCGTCAACGACGCCGGCAGCGCCAAGCGCGACACCCTGCTCGGCGCGCAGATGGACGCGCGCTTCTCGCCGCAATGGGGCGCCACCGTGCAGGCCAAGCTGGCGCCGGCCGCCGACAGCGACACCGGCTGGAAGCCGACGCTGGCCTGGGCCTTCGCGTCCTGGCGCCCGAACAACGACTGGCTGCTGCGCGCCGGCAAGCTGCGCGTGCCCGGCTACATGAACGCCGAGAACATGGACGTCGGCGCCACGTTCGACTACGCGCGCCTGCCCACCGAGATGTACTCGCTGGCGCCGACCATGGACTTCAAGGGACTGGCCGCGAGCCGCTACTGGCGCGACGACGACAACGAACTCACGCTCGAAGGCTACTGGGGCAAGGCCGACTTCCACTGGCGCTACCACTACCGGGAAAGCCTGCTCGACTTTTCCCAGGGCGCCTATTACATGCCGATGGAGGTCGACAAGATGGCCGGCCTGGCGCTGACGCTGCGCCGCAACGACGACACCTACCGCATCGGCTACCACGTCGGCGACGCCACCCGCACCGACGCGCGCATCCTGCCGGCGACCTTCCCGTTCGTCGCGCTCGCGCCGGGGCTGGGCTACTACCAGACCGACAACCGCCTGCCCGGCCCCGGCCTGGGCAACAACAAGAGCCTCGACTACCAGGTGCTCTACTTGGGCGCCGACGTCAGCCTGCCGCACGATTTCCGCGTGATCGGCGAATACGGCCGGCGCAAAGTGAACCGGATCGACATCGGTCCGTCCAGCACCAGCGCGTTCGTCTCGGTGCTCAAGAAGATCGGCCCCTGGACGCCGTACGTGAACTACGCCCAGCTGCGTTCGAGCGCCACCCAGCGCAACCTGTACGCGGCCGTCAACGGCACCCAGCTGCCGCCGCAGGCCGCGCAACTGCTCGGGCCGGAATACGTGGCCCTGATCAACGCCGCGCAGCGCGTCGGCGCCGACAACATCTCCAACTTCGACCAGCGCGCCTGGAGCGTGGGCGCCTCGTACGCGCTGTCGGCGACGAGCAAGCTGAAGGCCGAATGGAGCCGGGTGCGCTTCGGACAGGGTTCGAGCATGATCGACACCCCGCCCGCCGGGCCGATCCGCAACCAGAGCATGCAAATGCTCACCGTCGCCTACAGCGTCGTTTTCTAAGGGAGGAGACATCATGAAAAAATTCACACTCCTCCCGCTCGCCCTCGCCCTGCACCTTGGCGGCGCCAGCGCCGGCGTCGTCGTGATCGGCCACGCCGGCCTGCCGAAACTGGACGGCGCGACGGTGCAAAAAGTGTTCACCGGCAAAACCATCGAAGTCGGCGGCATCGCCGTGACGGCCATCAACGCGCCGCCGGGCAGCGCCGCGCGCAACCATTTCCTGCAGACCTACCTGAACCAGGACGAGGAAAAATACACCGCCTACTGGACCGTGCGGCGCTACATCGGCAAGGGCGCGCCGCCGCGCGAGCTGGCCAGCGGCGCCGAGGTGATCGGCGCGGTGCAGGCCACGCCCGGCACCATCGGCTACATCGACGAGGGCGACTTGAAGCCCGGCTTGAATGTGCTGATCAAGAAGTAAGCGGG
>JACMLV010000690.1 GCA_014379395.1 Burkholderiaceae bacterium | reverse complement strand
GCCGGCTGGACCAGCGGCAGCGCGTCGTTGAGGGCGCGCGCCGCTTCGCGCGCGTTGCTCCAGGCGAACAGCGGGCGCTTGCCGACTTCGGCGAAGCTGCCCGCGTAGGGCAGGATCAGCACCGGACGGCCCGAGTGCAGCACCACGTGCTCGGCCAGCGCGGCCGGGGCCGGCGACTGGTCTTCCTCGTGCTGGCCGAGCACGACCAGGTCGGCGTGGCGCGCCAGCTCGGTGACGTGGCGCAGCACCTCGCCTTCGCCGCCGCGGTTGATGTCGACCCAGGCGGTTTGCTCGAGGGCGGCGCTGGCGGCGACGAAGGCGGCCTTGCTGGCGCCGGCCGCTTCGCTGTATTCGGCGCTCGGCCAGGTGACGACCATGCCGACGCGCTGCGAGGCGGCCAGCTGGCCGAACACGCCGACCAGGCGGGCCTGGTGGCGCGCCGCCAGGGCGACCGCCAGTTCCAGGCGGGCCGCGCTGCGCGGGCTGTGGTCGAGGTGAACCATGATATTTTTCAACGGCATTATTGGGCTCCGCTTCATTAGTAAAGCTGTTAGAAATAACTTCGGTTTTTCAGACGCTGTTTGATCCGACAATTGTCGGACTATTCCTCCAAGATCGAAGCGGCTCCGGCCTGGTCGGGGCGGGAGTGTTTTTGGCGTTCGATCCTGCCAGTATAGGCAAGATCGGGGCCGCCGGGCTGCACGAATGCATAATATTTCACATCAGTAATTTATTGCCGGATAGAATGAGCATAAAATTGCCCTGCGTCTATTTTTTCGCCCGCCGCGGGCGCCGCGGCGCACCCGCCCCGGCCGCATTCCAATAAAAAACGAAAGTCCCATGCTGCAAACGATCCTGTCCCGGCTCCACATCCGCCTGCTGCTGCTGATTCTGATCGCGGTGGCGCCGGCGTTCGGGATCATCGTCTACACCAGCGTCGAGCAGCGCGCCAAGGTGCAGTCGGACGCGCGCGCCCAGGCGCTGGCCTCGGCGCGCAGCCTGGCCGCGCGCGAGCGCGACTTCGTGCTGCACACCCAGCAGCTGCTGGGCAACCTGGGCCGTTCGGGCGAGGTGCGCGGCCTGAGCTCGACCGCCGACTGCAACGCCTTCCTCGGCGAGGTCAGCCTGTTGCACCAGGATTACGTCGACCTGTTCGTCGCCGGCGCCGACGGCGCCGTGCGCTGCAGCGCCAATCCGGCCAAGCGCCTGCCCAACGTGGTGGCGCGTTCCTACTTCCAGCGCGCCCTGAACGGGCGCGACTTCGCCATCGGCGAATTCGAGATCAGCCGCATCAGCGGCAAGCCGGCCGTCATGTTCGCCCAGCCCTTGTTCGACGACGACGGCCGCGTGGTGGCGGTGCTGGCGGCCGGGCTCGACCCGCGCTTTTTCGACACCTACCTGAGCGACCTGCCGCTGCCGCCCGGCTCGGTGCTCACGCTGGTCGACGCCAAGGGCACGGTGCTCTCGCGCGTGCCCAATCCGCTCAACGCGGTCGGCCAGCCGATCCCGGAATTGCCCCAATTTACCGCCCTGATCGCCAAGAACGAGCCGGGCACGATGGAGTCGCCCTGGCTCGACGGGGTGCGCCGCATCAGCGCGGTGGCCCCGGTCTATGGCGGCGCGGGCGCAACCGGCGACATCTATGTGCGGGTCGGCATCCCGGCCGACTTCGCCTTCGCCGACGTCGGCCAGTCGTATTACCGCAACCTGATCCTGCTCAGCATCGCCGCGCTCGCCACGCTGGCTTTGGGCTGGTTCGTTTCCGAGCGCCTGGTGCTGCGCCGGGTCGACGACCTGGTGGCGACCGCCAAGCGGCTCGGCGCCGGCGAGCTGGGCGCGCGCACCAGGCTGGCGCCCGACCAAACCGAGCTGGGCCAGCTGGCCCGCACCTTGGACGAGATGGCCGCCGGCATCGAGCTGCAGCAGGCGCGCGTCGAGCAGGTCAAGCAGGAGCTGCGCCGCAGCAACCGGGCGCTGCACGCGATCCGCGACTGCGAAACCGTGATCGCCGACGCCGTCGACGAGCGCGCCTTGTTGCAGGGCATTTGCGACGTCGTCACGGCGACCGGCTACCGCATGGCCTGGGCCGGCGTGATGGCCGCCGACGGCAGCGGCGCGGTGGTGCCGGCCGGCATCACGGGCGAGCACCAGGACTACCTGGCCTGCATCGCCGAACCGCTGCGCGACGGCATCCGCGGCGCCGCCTCCATCGGCGAGGCGCTGCGCACCTGCCGCCCGGTGGTGGTCAACTCGTTCAAGCGCGACGTGCGCCTGTCCGACTGGCGCGAGGACGCCGCCGAGCGCGGCTTCAACTCGAAGATCGCGCTGCCCCTGATCCAGAACGACGAGGCGATCGGCGTGCTCAACGTCTACGCGGCCGAGCAGGACGCCTTCGACGCCAAGGAGGTCGACCTGCTGATCGGCCTGGCGCAGGGCGTGACCATCGCGATCGTCTCGCATCGCCACCGCAGCGGCCGCCAGGCGGCCGAGGCCGCGCTGCACCTGCGCAACCGCGCCATCGAGGCCAGCAACAACGGCATGCTGATCGTCCAGTCCGGCGAGGACCCGCTCGTCATCAGCGTCAACGCGGCCCTGATGGAGATCGTCGGCGGCCACAGCGACAGCTTCCTCGGACACGACCTGGCGCGCCTGGGCGGCTGCGGCTTCGACGGCGCCGGCTGGAACCAGCTGACCGAACTGATCCGCGCCCAGCGCGAGGACAACCTGTCGCTCTCGCTCACCGAGCACAGCGGCCACCGGCGCTGGTTCGACGTCTGCGTCGCCCTCGTCAACGACGAGGCCGGACAATTGCGCCACGCCGCCGCCGAATTCCGCGACGTCACCGAAAGCCACCATTACCAGCAGCAGATCGAGCACCAGGCCAACTACGACCAGCTGACCGACCTGCCGAACTGGAACCTGCTGGCCGACCGCCTGCGCACCGCGCTCGAACAGGCCGCGCGCGAGGCCAACCCGATTTTTGTGCTGTGGCTCGACCTGGACCGCTTCCAGATCATCAACGACACGCTCGGCCGGCAAGTGGCCGACCAGGTGCTGCGCGCCTTGGCGCAGCGCCTGATCTCGAGCGCGCGCGGACGCATGACGGTGGCGCGCGCCGAGAGCGACGAATTCGTCCTCATCGCCGACGCCGCCACCAGCCACCAGGCCATCGTCTCCTTGGTCGGGCGCATCCAGCAGGCGGTGCGCGAGCCGCTCGAGATCGACGGCCACGAACTGATCCTGACGGCCAGCATCGGCATCGCCGTCGCGCCCGACGACGGCCTTGAGGTCGACACCTTGCTGCGCAACGCCAGCATCGCCATGTACCGCGCCAAGGAAACCGAGCGCGGCAGCTTCTGCTTCTACGCCGAGGACATGAACGCGCGCGCCATGCCGCGCCTGCGCATGGAGGTCGGCCTGCGCCAGGCCATCGAGCGCGACGAATTGTTCCTGGTCTACCAGCCCAAGGTCGACCTGCGCACCGGCGCCATCACCGGGGCCGAGGCCCTGATCCGCTGGCAGCATCCGGAAATGGGCCTGATCTCGCCGGCCGAATTCATCCCGATCGCCGAGGAGAGCGGCCTGATCCTGCCGATCGGCCAGTGGGTGCTGGAAACCGCCTGCGCCCAGATCCGCCGCTGGCAGGACGACGGCGTCGGGCCGCAGACCATCGCCGTCAACGTCTCGCCGATCCAGTTCTTCCGCAGCGACGTGGTCGGCGAGGTGCGCCACCTGCTCGACAAATACCGGCTCGACCCGCGCCTGCTGATGATCGAAATCACCGAGAGCACCCTGATGCGCGACACCGACCGCGCCGCGCTGATGATGCACCAGCTCAAAGCGCTCGGCATCAAGCTCGCCATCGACGACTTCGGCACCGGCTATTCGTCGCTCAGCGCGCTCAAGCGCTTCCCGATCGACTACCTCAAGATCGACCAGTCGTTCGTGGCCAACCTGACCACCGACGCCAGCGACGCCGCCATCGCCGTGGCCGTCATCTCGCTGGCGCACAGCCTGGGCCTGCGCGTCATCGCCGAGGGCGTCGAGACGCCGGCCCAGCTCGAATACCTGCGCGGGCGCGACTGCGACGAGATGCAGGGCTACTTCTTCTCCCGGCCGATCCTGGCGGCGCAGATGGAGACGCTGATGCGCGACGTCGACAAGATCGCGCTGCTGCAAAGCGAGCGGCGCCGCACCGACCGCCGCGGCGGCGCGGAGTGAGGCCGCTGGCCGGCAGCGCGCCGGCATCCGATCCGCTCAACCGGGCGATTGGCGTGCTTTTGTAGGTAAGGGCTCACCTAACATGGAAGCGGTAACTGGGTCGGGTCTTGCGTTTTGCCTTCGTTTTAGGCAAGGAAAAAGACAAGACCTGACCCCGCTGACCCCGCTGACCCCGCTGACCCCGTTATCCCACTCCCTCCGGTCGCTGGACGCTGCACGATAAAGCCGTACAGCGCCGGTTAGCTCTACGTTGCAGTAAACGTCGCACTGCTGAAGCTCGCGGTACTTGCATGAAATACGGCATTGCCGTATCGTCGGGGATGTGAGAACGGTAGCCGAAACCCAAATCTTCCAGCGCTATGCATCGGACATCTGGACTGAGGCAGAGCGAGATGCGTTCATCAATTGGATTGCGGCCAACTCGGAGGCCGGGGACATCATCAAAGGGAGTGGCGGATGCCGGAAAGTGCGATGGTCGGCGTCTGGCCGTGGCAAACGTGGTGGCGCGCGGGTTATCTACTTCAACGTCAGCGAACATACGATTTGGCTGCTCATCGTGTACACGAAGGGCGAGTTCGATAACTTGCCCACATCGTTCTTGGCGGAACTGAAACAAGGAATCGAAGATGCCCTCTGAAATGGAAAAATTCCAACGTGACCTGCTTGCCTCGGTGAAGCAGATGAAACGTGGTGAAGCCGCGCGAATTACAAAGGTCCAACTTTCTGCGGCGGCCGAGGCCAGAGCGCAAGTTGGCTTGTCGCAGCAAGACTTCGCCCGTCTCCTGGGTGTGTCGGCGCGTACCTTGCAAGACTGGGAACAAGGTCGAAGAGAGCCAAACGGCGCTGCAAAAACCCTTCTGCGGGTGGCTGTCGCTCATCCCGAAGTCTTGCGCGAGTTGCACGGGTGACGCCCGTGTCGGGATCAGGTCTGCATTTTGCCCTTATTTCAGGCAGCCGGGCGATTGGCGTGGGGTTGCAAATAGAAATTTCCGTATTCGCTTCGACGCCAATTCGCGGCGCCCGATCGCCCAGCGAATACGCTTCGCCGAGAGACGTATTTCGATTCGGTTTCGGGGGCCGCCATTTGGAAACCAATATTGCAGTTTGCCCGGCGAAGACTTGATCAACGCGGTTTTAGGCGTCATACTCGAGTTTATATTGCGTCAAAATTGACGTCCACTTAACTTTTGGCGTCGCAGCCGTGGCTTTCCGAACCGTTGTCGGGATGCGGTTCGCCTCAGTCGATAGCATTTGAAAACGGAGGCGCGCCATGAATGTTCAATCCATTTCTTCTGTCCTTCTCTACTCTCCCGTAGCAGCACGTTCGCCATCGGTCCGGCAACACTTGGCCGCAGCGCCGGCAAATACCGCCGATACCATCCACATTTCCCAGGCGGCGCGGGACGCCTTCGCCATTTCGTCTTCTTCCGCCGCTGCGAACACCGGTAGATCGGTCGAGGCGCGGCTTGCCGAGATCAGAGCCAATGGTCCAGTGAATAGAAGTCGGGAAGATAATAATTTTCTGTTCGCCAACGACAAGAAGCTTGCCGAAATCTCCGCCAAGTCATACGACGCGCGCACCGCCGACGATATCGATTACATGCAAAAGGCGACGGGCTTGGTTAACACCTTTGCGCATCTCAATCCAGCGGAAAAAGCGCTGTATGACAAAGCCGCCGCCAGCGGCAACACCGAAGCCGCTGCGGGCATTGGCCAGATCGCGCTCATTCGTCAGGGCGAAATGGGAGGCGGCGCCAATGGAACG
>JACMLV010000689.1 GCA_014379395.1 Burkholderiaceae bacterium | reverse complement strand
GCCGGCGCGAAGGCGGCGGCGCCGGCCGCGAACAGGCTGGCGATGGCGTTCAGACGAAAATATTGTTGGGTCATGCTTTGTCTCCTTTGGGATTGATGGCTTCGTTTGCTCGGCGTTTCCGGATGCCGGCAACTCTCTCTCATTTACTTTGCAGCAATACTTGTGCCATGCCTTCGTGCTAGGCGCGCTCGTGCAAAGTGGCATGTTGTGTGCATATAATAAATGAGTGCGCGACCCGCGCGTTCCATTAAAAAAGGCGAAAACTGTGAATCTTATGAACCTCCTGCGCCGGCCGCTGCCAAGCGTGTTGCTGGCCGGCGCGCTCGGCTGCGTGTCCGCGTCCGCGTGCGCCGCCCCGTTCGCGTATGTGCCGAACGAAAAATCCGGCAGCATCAGCGTGATCGACACCCAGAGCGATACCGTGGTGCGCCAGATCGCCGCCGGCACGCGCCCGCGCGGCATCGCCATCGATCCGGCCGGCCGGCGCCTGTACGTCACCGACGCGGCCAGCAACGTCTTGCTGGTGATCGACGCGGCCAGCGGCGAAGTGCAGCGCAAGATCGCGCTCGGCAAGTCGCCCGAGGGGGTGTATATGTCGGCCGACGGCAAGTACGTCGCCGTCGCCGTCGAGGAAAGCAACAGCGTGACCCTGATCGACGCCGCCTCCGGCTTTCAACTCGCCGACATCAAGGTCGAGGGCAAGAACCCCGAGCACGCCGTGTTCAGCCCGGACGGCCGCTATCTCCTGGTCAGCGCCGAGGAGGCCGAGCAGGTCGACGTGATCGACGTCGCCCAGCGCCGCCAGGTTGGCAAGATCGCGGTCGGCCTGCGCCCGCGCGGGATCGGCTTCTCGCCCGATTCGCGCCGCGCCTACGTGGCCTGCGAGCTCGCCAGCACGGTCTATGTGATCGACCTCGACAGCCAGAAGGCCATCGCCAGCGTGCGCGCCGGCGGCAACGCCAACGGCATCGCCGTGCATCCGAGCGGCAAGCAGGTGTACGTGTCGAACGGCAAGGACGGCACCGTGATGCTGATCGACGCCGGCACGAACGCCGTCAGCGCCACCGTCGCGGTCGGCAAGCGGCCGTGGAACATGGCGCTCACGCCGGACGGCGCCAAGCTGTACGTGGCCAACGGCCGCTCCAACAGCGTCTCGGTGATCGACACCGCCGGCGCCCGCAAAACCGTCGACATCACCGTCGGCGAATTGCCGTGGGGAGTGGTGATCCGCTAAAGCGTTGCGGCACAGCTGTTCCGCTTTGGAGCAGGTGTGTCACTCTGGCGCGGCATTTGGCGCCGCGCCGGACTCTTCCTCCCCCCCCGCGTTTTCCGTCTCCCGCCGCCGGCCGCGCCGCGCGCCGCCCCGCACCATCCCCCAGAGCAAACCCAGCCGCGCACTCTCTGCGGCGCCCCCGAAAGCGTGTTTTTTGGGGCCGATTCGCGGTCGCCGCCGGCGCCGTCGCGGCCCGCCGCGCGGCGCTTCCGCAGTCCCGGACCGGGGCTGGCACGGCGCTTGCGAATGCTAGTGGCACGCAGCACCGTTTTTTAGAAACGACCTTACAACCAAACTAAATAGAGGATGACATGAATCTCGCGGACATCAGCAAACTGGGCGTCGCCAACCCTTTCAAGGCACGTTATGACAACTTCATCGGCGGCAAGTTCGTCGCGCCGGTCAAGGGCGAATACTTCACCAACGTCACGCCGATCACTGGCCAGGTATTTTGCGAAGTCGCCCGTTCCACCGCTGAAGACGTCGAACTGGCGCTGGACGCCGCTCACGCAGCGAAGGAAGCCTGGGGCAAGACCTCCCCGGCCGAGCGCGCCAACATCCTCAACAAGATCGCCGATCGGATGGAGCAGAACCTGAAGCTGATCGCCACCGCCGAGACCATCGACAACGGCAAGCCGATCCGCGAAACCATGGCCGCCGACATTCCGCTGGCAATCGACCACTTCCGTTATTTCGCCGGCTGCGTGCGCACCCAGGAAGGCTATGTTTCGACCATCGATTCGGAGACCTACGCCTACCACCACCACGAGCCGCTGGGCGTGGTCGGTCAGATCATCCCTTGGAACTTCCCGATCCTGATGGCCGTGTGGAAACTGGCACCGGCCCTGGCCGCAGGTAACTGCGTGGTCCTGAAACCGGCGGAGCAGACCCCGGCGTCGGTGCTGGTGCTGATGGAACTGATCGGCGACCTGCTGCCGGCTGGCGTGGTCAACGTCGTCAACGGCTTCGGTCTGGAAGCGGGCAAGCCGCTCGCCTCGAGCAAGCGCATCGCCAAGATCTCCTTCACCGGCGAAACCGGCACCGGCCGCCTGATCATGCAATACGCCGCGCAAAACCTGATTCCAGTGACGCTGGAACTGGGCGGCAAGTCGCCTAACATCTTCTTCGAAGACGTGATGGACGCCGACGACGCCTTCTTCGACAAGTGCCTGGAAGGCTTCGCCATGTTCGCGCTGAACCAGGGCGAGGTGTGCACCTGCCCATCGCGCGTGCTGATCCAGGAATCGATCTACGAGAAGTTCATCGAGCGCGCCATCAAGCGCGTCGCCGCCATCAAGCAGGGCAACCCGCTCGACGCCTCGACCATGATCGGCGCCCAGGCTTCGCAAGAGCAGATGGAAAAGATCCTGTCCTACATCGACATCGGCAAGCAGGAAGGCGCCGAGCTGCTCATCGGCGGCGAGCGCAAGAAGCAAGACGACGGCCGCGAAGAGGGTTACTACATCACCCCGACCGTGTTCAAGGGCCACAACAAAATGCGCATCTTCCAGGAAGAGATCTTCGGGCCGGTCCTGTCGGTCACGACCTTCAAGGATGAAGCCGAAGCGCTGGCGATCGCCAACGACACCCTGTACGGTCTGGGCGCCGGCTTGTGGACCCGCGACGGTTCGCGCGCCTTCCGCGTCGGCCGCGCCATCCAGGCTGGCCGCGTGTGGACCAACTGCTACCACCTGTACCCGGCGCACGCCGCGTTCGGTGGCTACAAGCAGTCCGGTATCGGCCGCGAAAACCACAAGATGATGCTGGATCACTACCAGCAGACCAAGTGCTTGTTGGTGAGCTACAGCCCGAACGCACTCGGCTTCTTCTGACCGCGTAACACGGTAACACCCGCGCCGCCGCAAGGAGGCTGCCGGGCTTAGGGAGTCGAAGCGAAAAAATAGCTGGGCGAGGCCAGATTTTGACGGTTTCGCAGTGCCAATAGCGAGCTATTGGCCGAGAAAACGGCGAAATATGGACCGTCCAGGTATTTTTGCAGCCGACG
>JACMLV010000688.1 GCA_014379395.1 Burkholderiaceae bacterium | reverse complement strand
GGCGCGAGGAGGCCGACCGGGTGGCGCGCTAGTGTAGTGTTGCGCGCTGATTGCGACTGATAAAAATAGCGGATTTTTCGCCGAGACAAGGAAAAAACCGCAGCAATACCGAGGTATTGCGAGGATTTTTGACGCGGTATCGGCGGAAAAGACGCATTTTTATGTCGCAAGAAGAGCGCAACACTACACTAGATGGACGCGGCGGCGTGAGCGGCGCGCCGGGCCGGACTGCGGCCGGTTTCGGCGGCTCTTAGAGCAACCCCATCAAGGCGGCCTTGATGACGCCGGCGGTCTTGTTGCTGGCGTTGAGCTTGAGCAGCGAATTTTTGATGTGGAAATTGACCGTGTGCTCGGAGATGCCCATGATGTCGCCGATTTCGCGCGAGGTCTTGCCGTCGGCGGTCCAGCGCAGCACCTCCACTTCGCGCGCCGTCAGCGTGCTGTTCGCCTCCGGCATCAGCTTGGGCACCAGCAGGCGCGCCATGAAGGTGTGCATGGCCTGCACCAGCCAGGACATCTTCGGCGCGTTGGCGCGCAGTTCGGCGCCGCACAGCATGTCGTCCGGGCGCGCCAGCGTCAGCAGGCCGCCGACGCCTTGCGCGTCATGGCACGATTGGGCCCAGCCGACCCGCAGGCCGTGCGCGCGCGCCTCCTCCCACAAGGGGCGGGCGTTTTCGAACACGTCGTCCGACCAGACCAGCGGCATCACCGAGCGCATGCCGTGCGCCACCGTCGGATCGACGCGGATGTAATCCTCGCGCTGATAGCGCTCTTGCCAGGCCTCGGAGTAATTGTTGATGGTGAACAGCTTCGGCTGCGACACCGGCAGGGGCATGCGCATGCCGAAGGCGCAGTAACTAAAGCCGATGTCGCTGGCGATGCCGCTCAATATCGCAAAGACCGCCGCCTCGCTGTCGGCCTGCAACAGCGCCTGCATATGCGTTTCCTGCCACCCCTCCATTGCTCGCTCCGGTTATCCGCCCGGGCTCGACGGATGGGCCAGGACGGCTATAAGTTTAAGGCAGTATTGACTGAATTATTAGTTCCGCATGGAAAAATTTTCGTTTTTCCCGCGTGATGGAAACGACAACCTACCAAGTTTCGGCATTGTCTCCGAGAAATGGAAGGCGTTACCATTCGGCGCGCCGGGCGTGCGCCGCATTGGGCAGGCGGCGCGCGATTTTTTTTGGGAGCGATGATGGCAATATCCATGGCCGAGAGCGGCCCGATACGATCGGCGGACGGATGCATCCGTCTCACCTTGGCCGATTTGCGGCGGCAGGCGTTCACCCACCTGTTGTCCGGGCTCGATGAATATTGCGTGCCGGCCGGCGCCGGCCACGCCACGCCGACCGCGATCACCGGCTACACCGAGTGGGTCGGCGAGCGCAGCCCGGTCATTTCATTGGGCTGGGACTGGTTGTTCGACGTTTCCGCGCCGCGCCGCGCGCTGCGCCGCCTCGGCGCGCCGCGCAGCAACCTGTTGCTGCTGGACCCGGACCGCGCCGATCTGAGCGAGGCCCACAGCGAGCTGCAGCTCGAAGCCTTCGTCGACGCCCTGTTGTGGCAGGCCACGGTGCTGCGCCATGTCGAGCTGCGCTATCGCCCCTGACGGCTTGGCCGGCGCCGCCGCGCGCCGCGCCGCCGTTGCCGCAGGGGCCGCCACAAGGGTATTTTCGCCCCTTGCACAACTACCAAGTCTGCTAGTTTCGGAAAAGGTTCCCATGAATTCCAATAGCCCTCGTTATTTCATTTTCAGCGAGCGGCGCGATGCATTTCATTTCCGGTACCGAGGCTCAATTGGGCCAGGCGACTTCAGCCCTGATTTCCAGCTATCGCTACAAGGTGTTCATTGAAACGCTGGGCTGGCAGCTCGACAACCCGGTCGGCGCCGAGCGCGATCAATTCGACCGCCCCGACACCGTCTATGTCGCCGCGCGCGACGCCGACGGCGCCGTGATCGGCTGCGCGCGCCTGCTGCCGACCGTGCGCCCGTACCTGCTCGACGAGGTGTTCCCGCAACTGCTGGACGGCCTGCCGATTCCGCGCGACGCCCAGGTCTGGGAGCTGTCGCGCTTCGCGGCGGTCGACTTCAACAGCAAGAACACCTCGCCGCTGCAGCAGTTCTCGTCGCCGGCCGCCGTCGCCCTGCTGCAAGAGTCGATCGCCTGCGCCGCCGCGCTCGGCGCGCGGCGCCTGATCACGGTCTCGCCGGTCGGCATCGAGCGCCTGCTGCGCCGGGCCGGCTTCCGCGCCCGCCGCGCCGGCTTGAGCACGCGGCGGATCGGCCTCACGCTCGGGATCGACTT
>JACMLV010000687.1 GCA_014379395.1 Burkholderiaceae bacterium | reverse complement strand
TGCGCACGCGGATCATCGCGATCTGCGTCGCCATCGTCGTGTTCGCGATGCTCAGCGTCGCCGCCATCAATTACGCCACCACCCGCCAGCACACCCAGGAAGCCCTGGACGGACAGATGCGGCAGCTGTCGCAAAGCCACGCCAGCGCCATCGCCGGCTGGGTGCGTTCCAAGCTGCGCATCGTCGAGGCGATGAAGTTGAACCTGGGCGCGGCCGACCCGCTGCCGTTCCTGAAGGCGGCCCACCAGGGCGGCGAATTCGACAGCGCCTACATCGGCTACGCCGACAAGCGCTTCGTCTCGACCACGCCGGACGGCATCCCGGCCGGATTCGACCCGACCGGGCGGCCGTGGTATCTGAAGGCCAGCGCCAGCGCCGCGCCGATCCTGACCGCGCCCTATGTCGACGCCGGCACCGGCAAGCTGGTGGTCTCGTTCGCCGAGGCGGCCGGCCCGCGCGAGCAGATCCTGGGCGTGGTCGCGGCCGACGTCACGCTCGACAACGTGGTGAAAACGGTGGTGGCGATCAAGCCGACCCCGAACAGCCTGGCGTTCCTGATGGACGGCGCCGGCACCATCATCGCCCATCCGAATCCGGCGCTGGCGATGAAGCCGGTGGCGCAGCTCAATCCGGAGTTGACGGCGCAGGCGCTGCTGCAGATCGAGCGCTCCGGACAAAGCGGTGCGGTGCGGCTGAACGAGCGCGACGGCATGCTGTACGTGGTCCGCGTCGAGGGCACCGACTGGCTGCTGGCCGTGGTGCTGGACCGGCGGGAGGCCACCGCCGCGCTCGGCGCCCTGCTGGGCACCTCGGCCGTGACGGCGCTGGTGGTGGTGGCGCTGGCGGTGCTGCTGCTGAGCGTGATGATCACCCGGGCGCTCTCGCGCATGCGCAACGCGCTCGACGCGATGACCGAGATCGCCTCCGGCGACGGCGACCTGACCCGCCGCCTCGACGAGCAAGGCGCCGACGAACTGGCGCAGATCGGCCGCGCCTTCAACCGCTTCGTCGACAAAATCGCCTCGGTGATGCTCGACATCCGCTCCAGCAGCGAGTCGGTGCGGGTGGCGGCCGGCGAGATCGCCAGCGGCAATCTGGATTTGTCGTCGCGCACCGAGCATCAGGCCAGCTCGCTGGAGGAAACGGCGTCGTCGATGGAGCAGCTGACCAGCGCGGTCAAGCAGAACGCCGACAACGCGCGCCAGGCCAACACGCTGGCGGCCTCGGCCTCCGATTGCGCGGTCAAGGGCGGCGCGGTGGTGGCGCGGGTGGTCGAGACGATGGGCTCGATCAACGGCTCGGCGCGCAAGATCGTCGACATCATCAGCGTGATCGACGGCATCGCCTTCCAGACGAATATCCTGGCGCTGAACGCGGCCGTGGAGGCGGCGCGCGCCGGCGAGCAGGGCCGCGGCTTCGCGGTGGTCGCCACCGAGGTGCGCAACCTGGCGCAACGCTCGGCTGCGGCGGCCAAGGAAATCAAGGCCTTGATCGACGACTCGGTCGAGAAGGTCGACGCGGGCAGCAAACTGGTCGACCAGGCTGGCTTGTCGATGCAGGAAATCGTCGCCAGCGTCCAGCGCGTGACCGACGTGATGAGTGAAATCACGGCGGCCAGCCAGGAGCAGACCTCCGGCATCGAGCAAGTCAACCAGGCGATCAACCAGATGGACCAGGTCACGCAGCAAAACGCGGCGCTGGTGGAACAGGCGGCGGCGGCCGCCGCGTCCTTGCAGGAGCAGGCGCACAACCTGGCCGACGTGGTCGGGCGCTTCAAACTCGACCATAACCAGTCCGGCCGCCCTGCGCCCGCGCCGAAGAACGCGGCGCGGCTGGCGCTGGGGTAAGCGGCGTGCAAAAAGCCGGCCCGGCGCGGAAAAATCGCGCCGGGCCGGCGCTCCGAGGCGCTCCGAAAACCCGCTTCCGGTTTATTTTCGCTGCGTCGCACAAAAGCGTGCTACACTACGCCCCGTTGATGCAGTTCGCTTGCGAAAGGCGTCGATATCCGGGCACTGCGCCGCAAGCCGAATGTGTAAGTAGGCATTGCAAATGGTCGCAGGAAACGGATTTGTAATTCCGAATACGTTGGTCGATTTACACGTCAGGGCACCACGCAGATAGCATGGGCGCCTGAGACACGATTAAAGCATTGGTAATACATTGGATTAAGGCTCGCTTCGGCGGGCTTTTTTTTCGTCCGCCTTTTCGCCGCGTGCGGAAGCGCCGGCCGGAGCGTGATCCCTGCCGGCGCCGCGCGTTGTTACAACCCGCGCGCGATCAGGATCTTCTGGATGTCGCTGCTGCCCTCGTAGATCTGGCACACGCGCACGTCGCGGTAGATGCGCTCGACCGGGAAGTCGGACACGTAGCCGTAGCCGCCGTGCACCTGGATCGCGTCCGAGCAGACC
>JACMLV010000686.1 GCA_014379395.1 Burkholderiaceae bacterium | reverse complement strand
GCGGCGCGCTGGCCGGGCCTGGCTCGGCGGCGGGCATGCCGAGCGCCTCGTGGACGGTTTGCAAAATCAGATCGGGCGCGGACGGCTTGCGCAAGACCCAGCGCACGCCGCAGGCGCGCGCCATCTTGCCCGCCTCGCGCGTGCTGTAGCTCGAGGTGTAGAAAATGACCGGGATGTCGGCGATCCCGGCTTCGGCGCGCATGCGCCGGATGAACTCGAAGCCGTTCATGTTCGGCATCAGGATGTCGGTGATGATCAAGGCCGGGCGCTGCGCGCGCGCGATGGCCAGGCCCTCGGCGCCGTCGATCGCCACCAGCAGCTCGTGATGGTCGAAGCCCAGCAGGGCCGTCAAGAACTGGCGGTTCAAGATGTGATCGTCAACGATCAGAATGGTTGCCATCTGGCATCCTTTCAAGCGGCAATCGGCTCAGCCTTCCGGTTGACGCTGGCGGAAGGCCAGCGCGCTGTCGATCGCCTCGGTGAATTCTTCGATATTGATCGGCTTGGTGATGTAGCGGAAAAACCCGGCCTCGATGCCGGCCTTGACGTCGTGCGGCATGGCGTTGGCGGTGAGCGCGATGACCGGGATGGCGGCGGTCTTGGGATCGTCGCGCAAGATCTTCTGCGCCTCGGCGCCGCTGATGCCGGGCAGGTTCATGTCCATCAGGATCAAATACGGCAGATGGGTGCGCGCCATTTCGACGCCCTGCGGGCCGTCGACGGCGGTGAGCAGGCGCAAGTCGCTGCGAAAGCGCAAGATCTCCTCGACCAGGCGCAAATTGGCCGGGTTGTCCTCGACGTAAAGCAGGGTCGGCCGGCCGTCGTCGTCGACCGGCTCGGCCGCCGCCTCCGGCGCCGGCGGCTCGGCCGGCCCGAACGGCGAACTCAAGGCTTCGCACAGCGGCAATTCGATCCAGAACACGCTGCCGATCCCCATCGAACTGCTGACGCCGATCTCGCCGCCCATCAATTCGACCAGGCGCTTGGTGACCACCAGGCCGATGCCGGTGCCCTCCTGCGTGCCGGCCTCCTGGCCGAGGCGGTTGAACGGCTGAAACAGGCCGTCGAGCTGCTCGGGCCGCAGGCCGACGCCGGTGTCCTGCACCGAAATGCGCACCCGCCCGTTTGGCATGAGGCCGCAATCGACCACCATGGCGCCCATCTCGCGGTTGTATTTGATGGCGTTGGAAAACAGGTTGAGGACGATCTGCTTGAGCCGGGTACGGTCGGCCATCACGTGCAGCTCGATTTTTTTCGGGAAGATCATGCGGATGCTGCGCTGGTTGCCGAGCGGCTCCATCATGGCGCGCGTCTCCTGGATCACGTCGGCGAGCGCGACCGGCTCGATCGACAGCGTGACGGTGCCCGATTCGACCTTGGCCAGGTCGAGGATCTCGTTGATCAGGGTGAGCAGGTGCTGGCCGGCGCGCAGGATGCAACCGGTAAATTCCATGCGCTGCGCCTGGGTCACCGGCAGCGATTCGTTCGACAGCAGCTGGGCGAAGCCGAGGATGGCGTTGAGCGGAGTGCGCAGCTCGTGCGACATGCTGGCCAGGAAACGGTCCTTGGCCAGGTTGGCGCGTTCGAGCTCGAGGGTTTTCTCCTGCAGCGTGCGCTCGATGCTCTTGCGCTCGGTGATGTCGCGGATCGCGCTCGAGACCAGGATCTCGCCCTCCGTCTCCAGCGGGCTCAGGCTGATCTCGACCGGAAATTCGGTGCCGTCGCGGCGCTGGCCGTACAGTTCCAGGCCGGCGCCCATCGAACGGGTGCGCGGCTCGTTGAAAAAATTGGTGCGAAAATTCGGATGCTGGTCGCTGAAGCGGTGCGGGATCAAGACCTCGATTTTTTTGCCCAGCAAGTCCTCGCGCCGATAGCCGAACAGCTTCTCGGTCTGCGAATTGATCAACACGATCTCGCCCTGGCGGTTGACGATGACGATCGCGTCGGGGGCCGATTCGAGCAGGCCGCGAAATTTCCCGTCGGCCTTCTTGCGCTCGCTGATGTCGCGAATGGCGCTCATCACCAAGGTGCCCTCCTCGGTTTGAATCGGACTCAGGCTGATTTCGACCGGGAACTCGACGGTGTCCTTACGCAAGCCATACAACTCGAGCCCGGCGCCCATCGAACGGGTGCGCGGCTGGCTGAAATAATTGGAGCGATGGCCGACGTGGGCCGAGCGAAACCGTTCCGGCAATAGCATTTCGATCGACTGGCCGATAAGTTCGCCCGGGGAATAGGCGAACAGTTTTTCGGCTTGGGTATTTGCCAATACGATGCGGCCGGTCGAATTGGCCATGATGATGCCGTCCGGGGTCGATTCGAGTAAATCGCGAAATTTCGCCTCGACCAGCTTGGCGTCGCGCAGCGCTTTCATCTGGGTCACATCGCGCTTGCAAGACAAGATAAACTCGATCTGGCCCTGCCCGTTATAAATCGCCTTGCTCGACGCCTCGATATAGATTAGGGAACCATCCTTTTTTCGACGCAGGCACTCATAATCCCAATGGCCGTCGGCGATTAACTTCTTGGTGACGCCATTCCAGTCGTCTGGCCGTCCCGGCAAGGCGATCAAATCGTTGAGCATGACGCCGACCGCCTCCGCGCTGGCATAGCCGAAAATGGACGCGGCGCCGCGCGACCAATGCACGACCTGCCCTTTCGGATTGGTGACAATCACCCCTCCGGGTGCCTCGTCGAGGATGAGCCTGTCGAAATCTGTTGGCATCGGCTTCTTTCGCTTCCCGGCTGGCACGCCAGCCGTGTTGCTTTTCATATCCCAATTCAATGCGCTAGCCTGCGCGGAATTATTCTTAAAGAATAATTACATCTTGGAAGTATAGTGCGCCATGTCAGTCTTTCACAAGACTTGATATGAATGCCCATTTTGTGCGGATGGATAAAATGAGCATTCGCGCCGTCGAGAAAGGCATTCGATATGCGGCGGGAATTATTCAAGATGGAAACAATTGCAGCCAGGAAAAATATAATGGTTGACCGCGGCAATATTTTGTATTGCCGCGCGAATTGAATTGGCATTCCGATACGCCGCGCCGGAATCGGCGCGCCTGTCCACGCGATTATTGTTGTGGCCGGTTTGAAACGGGGCGGGTTCAGCCGCATTTGCGGCATGGGAATTAATTTGCCATTCCCATGTATTATGGGGCTTGGATCGAGCGCAGCACGCTTTACGAGGAGGAAATGCCATGTCCGAATCCGAAACCAGATCGGCCGCCGAAACGGTTTTCACGGTCGACGCTTTGCTTAAATACATGGGCAACGACCAAAAAGCGATCACGGTGGTGGCAAAAATTGTGACCGACGCCTTGGCGACCGGCGAGCAATTGTTGGCGGTGGCCGAACGCGGCGTGGCCGCCGGCCAGTACGCGGAGGCGGCGCACGCCTTCCACGGGCTGCGCGGCTCGGTCGGCACGCTCGGCGCCAAGCGCTTCGTCGGCGCGGCCCTGGCGGCCGAACTGGCGATCGTCGATCAACGCGAAGATGACGTCGCGCCCTTGCTCGCCGTCGTCGAGCATGAGTTCGGCCTGGTCGCCGAGCAGGCGGCGGCCTGGCTGACCAGAAGCGCCCGCTAGGAGGCTGTCGGACTTAGGGAGTCGAAGCGAAAAAATAGCTGGGCGAGGCCAGATTTTGACGGTTTCGCAGTGCCAATAGCGAGCGATTGGCCGAGAAAACGGCGAAATATGGACCGTCCAGGTATTTTTGCAGCCGACGAGCCTAAGTCCGACAGACTCCTAGTCAAGCCGCCCGATTCCCCCCGTCCCCACGCGCGTTCCCGGCTCCGCCGGGCGCAAGCGTCCAACCGGCCGCCCCTGGCGCGCTCGGCCTGAAAAATCTCTCCCCCGCTCCCGGGTTCCGTCGGACGCATTGAGGCAGATCATCCGCTAGCGGGAGG
>JACMLV010000685.1 GCA_014379395.1 Burkholderiaceae bacterium | reverse complement strand
TTTGCGCGCCCGCCGGCACGCCGCGCGCGCCGGTCGGCAGGGCGGCGAAGAATTCGCCGGCCAGCTTGTTCAGCACGGCGATGTCGGGCAAACCGGCGAGGGGCGCGTCGGCGCCCGCCGGATTACTTGTAGGTGTCTGGATAGTCATGGAACTTGCCAATCTCTACGTCGTCGAGGACCGCCAGCGCGTCGTCGGTTTGCACGGCCAGCGAGCAGTACAGCGAAATCAGGTAGGACGAGATCGCGTTGCGGCTGATGCCCATGAAGCGCACCGACAGGCCCGGGCTTTGTTCGCCCGCCAGGCCCGGCTGGAACAGGCCGACCACGCCCTGGCGCTTGTCGCCCACGCGCAGCAGCAGGATTTTGGTCTTGCCGTCGATGACCGGCACCTTGTCCGACGGTACCAGCGGAATCCCGCGCCAGGTCAGGAACTGGGCGCCGAACAGGCTCACGGTCGGCGGCGGCACGCCGCGGCGGGTGCATTCGCGCCCAAAAGCGGCGATCGCCAGCGGGTGGGTCAGGAAGAAGGCCGGCTCCTTCCACACCTTGGTCAGCAGTTCGTCTAGGTCGTCCGGGGTCGGCGCGCCGGTCAGCGGGAAGATGCGCTGTTCGTCGGCCACGCTGGCCAGCAGGCCGTAGTCGGGGTTGTTAATCAGCTCGCTTTCCTGGCGCTCCTTGATGGTCTCGATGGTCAGGCGCAGCTGCTCTTTGATCTGGTCGTGCGGGCTGCTGTACAGGTCGGAGATCCGGGTGTGCACGTCGAGCACGGTGGTCACCGCGTTGAGGAAGTATTCGCGCGGCTGTTCTTCGTAGTCGACGAAGGTTTGCGGCAGTTCCGACTCGTCGCGCTGGGAGCAGGCGACGCGCACTTCGCGCGGATTTTTGACCTTGTTGAGGCGGTAGATGCCCGCTTCCACCGGCATCCATTGCAGCAGGTGCGTCAGCCAGCGCGGGCTGATGGTGGAAAGTTGTGGAACCGTCTTGGTGGCATTGGCTAACTGCCGTGCGGCATCTGCGCCAAGCGCGGTTTGCGGGGAAGGAAGATCCGCCATGAAAGTGCTCCGTATTCTAAAAGGTGTTTAAAAGGAAAAATATGCAGGGCGCAGTGTCTGCCGCCCTTAACCATCATTCAACATGCTATAGGCAGCAATGGGCGGCTCGGGCCGCCTTGCATGAGGCGTACTTGCTCGCAATGGGCCAGTAGATTGGACGGCGTGGTGCCGAGCGCGCGCGCCAGTTTTTCCAGCGTCAGCAGCGAGGCGATCGCCTTGCCGCGCTCGATTTCGCCGACGTAGGAGCGGTTCAGGTCGGCCTTTTCGGCCAGGCTTTCCTGCGACCAGCCGTGCGCTTCGCGCCATTGGCGCACGGTGATGCCGAAGTTGCGGGGTAGGCGGTTCATGAGGCCAGCTCCAAGGGGGCCGGAGTGGCTTGCCCCTCGTGGCGCCAACTGGCCTGCGACACGTGGCTGCCGGGCGCGACGTCGTGCGTGACCCAGACGTTGCCGCCGATGGTCGCGCCGCGGCCGATGGTGACGCGCCCGAGCACGGTGGCGCCGGCGTAGATGACGACGTCGTCTTCGACCACCGGATGGCGCGGCAAGCCTTTTTGCAGCTTGCCCTCGGCGTCCACCGGGAAGCGCTTGGCGCCCAGCGTGACGGCTTGATACAGGCGCACGCGCTGGCCGATCACGGCCGTCTCGCCGATCACGACGCCGGTGCCGTGGTCGATGAAAAAGCCGGGACCGATGCTGGCGCCCGGATGGATGTCGATGCCGGTGCGCTCGTGCGCCAGCTCGGCCACCAGGCGCGCCAGCAGCGGCACGCCGAGTTGGTACAGGCGGTGCGCGACGCGGTGGTGGATCATGGCCAGCACGCCGGGGTAGCACAGCAGCACTTCGTCGACGCTGCGCGCGGCCGGGTCGCCCTGGAAGGCGGCGGTGACGTCGCTGTCGAGCAGGCTGCGGATGCCTGCCAGCGAGTGGCCGAAGGCGCGCGCGATGCGCAGCGCGCGCACGTCGAACGGGGTCGCCTCGTAGGGCGCTTGGCGCGCCTGGTGGGTCAGCTCCAGGCGGATCTGGGCCAGCAAAGCGTGCAGGACGGAATCGAGCGTGTGGCCGACATAGAAATCCTCGCTCTCCTGGCGCAGGTCGAGCGGGCCGAGGCGCATCGGGAACAGCGCCCCGCGCAGGCCGCCGATGATCTGCGCCAGCGCGTCGCGCGAGGGCAGTTCGCGCCCGCCCGGCTCGGTGGTGCGCTGCTGCGCTTCGCGCCAGCTTTGGCGCACGGCGGCCAGCTCGCGCACCACGTGGTCGAGCTCGAACAGCGGAGCGCGGTTCTCTGGCCTGTTCATACCGGCAACCCGGCGGCGTCGAACAAGCCCTCGAACAGCGCCGAACTCAGATAGCGCTCGCCCGAATCGGGCAGCAGCACGACGATGGTCTTGCCGGCGCTCTCAGGGCGGTCGGCCCAGCGCAACGCCGCCGCCAGCGCCGCGCCCGACGAGATGCCGGACAGGATGCCTTCCTCGCGCGCCAGCCTGCGCGCGTAGTCGATCGCCTCCTCGTTGCTGACCGTTTCGATCGCGTCGACCAGATCCAGATCGAGCACGCCCGGCACGAAACCGGCGCCGATGCCCTGGATTTTGTGCGGCCCCGGCTTGAGCGGCAGGCCCGCGCGGGTCTGGGTCAGCACCGGGCTTGCGGCTGGCTCGACCGCCACCGTGATCAACGGCGCGCCCTTGGTCTGCTTGATGAAGCGCGACACGCCGGTGATGGTGCCGCCGGTGCCCACGCCGGACACAAAAATATCGACCTCGCCGTCCGTGTCGGTCCAGATCTCCGGGCCGGTGGTCGATTGGTGGATGGCCGGGTTGGCCGGATTCTGGAACTGTTGCAGCAGCACATATTTCGGATCGGAGGCGGCGATTTCCTCGGCCTTGGCGATGGCGCCGGCCATGCCCTTGGCGCCCTCGGTGAGCACCAGCTTGGCGCCGTAGGCGAGCAGCAACTTGCGCCGCTCGATGCTCATCGTCTCGGGCATGGTCAGCGTCAGCGGGATGCCTTTTGCCGCCGCCACGAAGGCGAGCGCGATGCCGGTGTTGCCGCTGGTCGGCTCGACCAGCTCCTTGCCGGGACCGAGCAGGCCGCGTTTTTCCGCGTCCCAGATCAGGGCCGCGCCGATGCGGCACTTGACCGAATAGGCTGGG
>JACMLV010000684.1 GCA_014379395.1 Burkholderiaceae bacterium | reverse complement strand
TTTGGACGCGGCGGTGCTCATGTTTGGCGGACTTGCTCCGTCTATTGGCGAGCAGGATGCGGTTCAATTACTGAAGTTTTTAAAAAAACATCAATCGCAAACCGAATCGGCAACGCTGTTGCAACTGGTGGATGACCGGCCATTGAATCTGGCGATTGCGCCATATCAGGAAGGCTATGAACTTGCCGAGGATGCCAGGGAAGACCTTCATATCGCGAGCACGCAGTCGCCCGTGAATGTGCAAGGTCTTCTGTATGGCTTGGGCGTGGCCGTTGAGGAAGTCGCTTTGGATACCGACTCGGTGCGGGGAATCGCGATCGCCGGCTCTAGCTTCTCGCCGGCTATTCTGGTTAATACGACCAGTGCCTTCAACAAGACTGCGCAAGGGCGAAAATTTACGATGGCGCACGAACTTTGCCATATCCTCTTTGACCGAACCAGAGCGAAGAGGCTTTCACACGTGAGTGGGCCGTGGACCAACGCCCGGGTAGAGAAACGCGCCAATGCCTTCGCCGCGATGTTTTTGGCCTCCCGCGCCGCCGTTAAGCGTACCTTCGCGAAAGCAAGCGAAGAGGCGCTCAAAAAGCAGGCCGAAACCTAGGATCTGGGCTATTCCGCATTGATCGAACATCTGTTCAATCTGGGTTTGATCGATGACGCCGATCGCGAGCGCTTGCGCACGCCTGGATAGCACTGCGACTGGCCCTGTTTTCACAGGGCTTTTTTCAAGGTGCCTCAAAAGGCCAAGCCATGAGATTCCACCCCATTGTTTTGACAACTTTCCGTTCGGCAAGAGTACAATCTGTACATGAAATGGCCGAGCGAGGCTGCGACTGGAGCAAACAGTAAGGTGGTAATAGAATGAAACAGATCAGTATTTTGCTGGCGTTATGGGCTGGCTTGGCGCTGCCCGTTCTCGCGGCCCCGGCTGCGGCTCCGGCCGCGGTCGCCGCGCCGGCTAGGCAGCCGGCCTTCGCCGAGGTGCTGGCCGGCCCGGAATTGCTGGGGAGGTTGCGCCAGGGCGGCTTCGTGCTCTATCTGCGCCACGGCAGCACCGACAACACGCGCCCGGACCGGGTGCCCTTGCTCGACTTCAACGACTGCGCCAGCCAGCGCCCGCTCACCGAGCAGGGCCGCAAAATGGTGCAGCGCGTGGGCGAGGCGATGCGCGCGGCGCGCGTTGCGCTGGCCGAGGTGTTGACCAGCCCGCTGTGCCGGGCCAAGGAGAGCGCCGCCGCCGCCTTCCCGGACTTCGCCTATGCGATCGACAACAACCTGGCCTACACCGCCAACCTGACCGACGTCCAGAAGGCGCCGATCATCGCCAACACCCGGCGCCTGCTGTCGGCGCCGGTGGCCGCCGGCCGCAACCGGATGCTGGTCGCGCACGGGCCGAACCTGATGGACCTGATCGGCTACTTCCCGGCCGAGGGCACGCTGGTGGTGTTCCGGCCGGGGAGCGGCGCCGGCTTCGAGTACGTCGCCAGCATCCCGCCCGGGCTCTGGCCGGACTTGCTGCGCTGATATGTCCAGCTGGCGCCGCCCGCGGCTCTCGCCCTATCTGTTGATTTTCTTCTTGCCGGTGCTGCTGGTGGCGCTGGTGACCGGCGCGCTCAATCTGTCGTCCCTGCAGAGCATGCGCCAGGAGTACCGCGCCGGCGCCGAGCAGCAGCGCGGCGGCATCGCCCACGCGGCGGCGGCGGCCCACTTCAGCCAGGAGATGGCGGCGATCCAGCGCCTGGTCGGCGTCACGCTCGAGACGGCCGCCGGCGGCACGCTGACCCCCGGCCAGGTGTATCTGCGGCACACCGAGGTGGTCAACCGGCTGGCGGCGCTGGCGCTGCGCCTGGACGACTTGCGCGACGCCAACGGCGGCGCCGCCCAGATGGCCAGCGCGCGCGCCGACTTCGAGGCCTACCGCAACCTGATCGTGATGGCGACCGACCTGGCCGCCATCGATCCGCCCGGCGCCATGCGCCACGCCTACCGCGCGGCGCAGGCCTATGTCGCGCTGTCCGAGCACACCCACCGCATCGCGGCGGCGGCGG
>JACMLV010000683.1 GCA_014379395.1 Burkholderiaceae bacterium | reverse complement strand
TGCAAGCGCAGGAAAAATCCGTCGGACAGTTTGAAGAAATGGCAGAGGCGCAGGTCCGTGTCGGCGCTGATCGCACGGCCGTGGGAGATGATCGCGCCGATGCGCTGCTGCGGCACGTTGATCGACTTCGCCAACCGATACCGGGTGATGCCCAGCGGGTCGAGAAACTCGGTTTTCAGAATGTGTCCGGGCGTGGCAGAGTCAATGACGTTGCCGGTCGCGACATCGGAAAAGTCGATCTCGTTAAGCTCGCTTAGCTGGATGCTCACAAAGTCCACCTCCCAATCATCGCCCGTTCAATGCCGGGCACACCGGCCAGTATCGTGCGCGCACCGGCCGCAACGTCCAACCTTACCATCCACATTCGATCTATGGCGCCGCGCCAAGACGCGCTCATGGACGAACGGAACGGCCCGCCTCCCGATAAGAAAGCCTTAAGGTCGCCTCAGCATCATGGAAAGCAGTCCACTTCCATGAATCCCCCAAGGAGCTGCCATGCACACTATTCCACGACTGCGCCGCGCGCCATCCTTCCTTGCCGCGCTGCTGTTCGCACCGATCCTGTTCGGCGCCTTCAGCGCCGCGCCCGCCTCGGCCGCCACGCCGGCGCAATTGCTGGCCGACTACAACGCCAAGGCCGGCTCGCCCGGCGTGCCGGCCCGCGGCCAGCAATTTTTCACCAGCCGCCACGGCCGCGAATGGAGCTGCTCGTCCTGCCACGGCGCCGCGCCGACCCAGGCCGGCAAGCACGCCTCGACCGGCAAGCCGATCGGCGCACTGGCCCCGGCCTTCAATGCCGAGCGCTTCGCCGACGCGGCCAAGAGCGAGAAATGGTTCCGCCGCAATTGCAACGACGTCGTCGGGCGCGAATGCAGCGCCGGCGAAAAGGCCGACGTGCTGAGCTGGCTGCTCACGCTGAAGCCTTGAACCCCGCCGCCATCCAACCAGGAGAAACCACCATGTCCCAACCGATTCCCGCCCGCCTCGCCGTATTCGGCCTGCTGTGCGCCGCGCTGTTGAGCACCGCCGCCCGCGCCGACGACGAGCACGAAGGCCAGCGCGGCCGGCGCGTGCCGTTGCTGCCGAAATATCAACAGGAGTGCGCCGCCTGCCACATCGCCTATCCGCCCGGCATGCTGCCGGCGGCGTCCTGGCAAAAGCTGATGAACACGCTGCCGCGCCATTACGGCAGCGACGCCTCGCTCGACGCCGCCAGCGTCAAGGAGCTGTCCGGTTGGCTCACCGCCAACGCCGGCACCGACAAGCGCGCCGTCGCGGCGCCGCCGGAAAACCGCATCACCCGTTCCACCTGGTTCGTGCGCGAGCATGACGAGGTGCCGGCCGCCGCCTGGAAACGCGCCGCCGTGAAAAGCGCATCCAATTGCAGCGCCTGCCATACCCAAGCCGCCCAAGGAGATTTCAATGAACACAACGTCCGCATCCCGCGCTGACAGCGCCACGCAAAACACGGCCGCCGCCAAGGTGCTGGTCTGGGACGCGCCGGTGCGCGTGTTCCACTGGCTGATGGTGCTCAGCTTCGCCGGCGCCTATCTGACCGCCGAAAGCGAGCGCTGGCGCCTGGCGCACGTCACGCTCGGCTACACGATGGCGGCGCTGGTGCTGTTCCGCCTGGTCTGGGGCCTGATCGGCACGCGCCACGCGCGCTTCGCCAGCTTCGTGCGCGGCCCGGCCACCGTCAAACGCTACCTCGCCGCGCTGCTGCGCGGAAAACCCGAGCATTACACCGGCCACAATCCGGCCGGCGCGCTGGCGATCATCGCCTTGCTGGGCGCCGCGCTGATCGTCACGGCGGCCGGCTGGGCCACCTATAACGAGCTCGGCGGCGAGTGGCTCGAAGAGCTGCACGAGGCCGCCGCCAACGCGATGCTGGCGCTGGTCGGCGTCCATGTCGGCGGGGTCGTCGTCAGTAGCTTATTGCACAAGGAAAATTTGGTCGGTGCTATGATCAGCGGCCGCAAAAAGACCCGGCCGGGCGACGCGATCAAGCGCGCCTGGCGCGGCGTGGCGGCGCTGCTGCTGGCCGGCGTGCTCGGTTTCTGGTGGTGGCAGTGGCAGCAGGCGCCGGCGGCCGGCAACGCCGACCAGACCGCCACGCAGGTCCAGCGCCATGCGAGCAATACCACTAAAGACGCTTGAAGCGGCGATTAACACGATCAAACTGAAAGGCATTGCACCATGCGCATTCTGTTGGCTGAAGACGATCCACTGCTGGGCGACGGCTTGCGCGCCGGCCTGCGCCAACTCGGTTTCCAGGTCGACTGGGTGCGCGACGGCATGGCCGCCGAGCGCGAGGCGCGTTCCCAGCAATATACGGCCGCCGTGCTCGACCTCGGCTTGCCGCAGCAGGACGGCATGGCGGTGCTGGCGTCGCTGCGGCGCGCCGGCAGCACCCTGCCGGTGCTGGTGTTGACGGCGCGCGACGCCCTGCCCGACCGCATCCG
>JACMLV010000682.1 GCA_014379395.1 Burkholderiaceae bacterium | reverse complement strand
GATCGTGCAGTGCGCGCTCGACGAGCTGCGCGGGAAGGTCACCGTGATCGCCATCGCGCCGCCCGAAGCGGGCCGCGGCGCGACGCCGGCGGTCGCCATCCGCGCGCTCTCGTTCGCCTACCACGAACCGCACACGGTGCTGCACGACTTGTCGCTCGACATCGCGCAGGGCGCCTTCTACGGCATCGTCGGCCACACCGGCAGCGGCAAATCGACGCTGTTGGCGCTGCTGCTGCGCTTTTATCCGGTGCGCCACGGCGGCATCGAGATCGACGGCGTGCCGCTGGCGGCCATCGACAACGAGCATTTCCGCGCCGCCGTCGGGCTGGTGCCGCAAGACCCATTCCTGCTGGCGGCCTCGGCGCGCGAGAACATCGACATGGGCCGCGGCTACACGCAGGCGCAGATCGAGGCGGCGGCGCGCGCGGCGCACGCGCACGAGTTCATCGCCGCGCTCGAGCACGGTTACGACACGCAGTTGGGGGAAGGCGGCTCGCGCCTGTCGACCGGGCAAAAGCAGCTGATCGCGATCGCCCGCGCGCTGGCCGGGCGGCCGCGCATCCTGCTGCTCGACGAGGCCACCTCGCACATCGACAGCCAGACCGAGCAGATCGTGCAGTGCGCGCTCGACGAGCTGCGCGGGAAGGTCACCGTGATCGCCATCGCGCACCGCCTGTCGACCATCCGCGCGGCCGACCGGATCGTGGTCTTGAACCACGGCCGCATCGCCGAGGCCGGCGCGCACGACGCGCTGATGCAAATCGACGGCGGACTCTACCAGCGGCTCTACCTGTTGCAGCAACTGGCCCAGTAGGCGGCCGGCGGCCGCGGCCGCGCGTTAAGCAATCGTTAATCTGTTTATGTTCCACTGGAAACAATTCTCCAACGGAACATTTACAAACATTAACAATAGGGAGCGCGCGGCATGCATATCAGAAATCTCAAAATCGGTCACCGACTGGCCCTGTCCTTTGGCGCCGTGATCGCCCTGCTGATCGTGCTGGCGATCCTCAGCTATAGCCGGGTGCGGGCGCTGCAGGGCGAGATCGCGGCCACCGCCGAGCAGCGCTATCCGATGACGGTGCTGGCCAACCAGGTCATCCGCCAGATCAACAACCAAGCCCGCTCGATGCGCACGGCGCTGCTGCTGGGCAATCCGGAAGCCAGCATGAAGGAGTTGGAGGGCGTGCAGGCGAGCGTCGCGGCAAGCGGCCTGGTGTTCGAGCGCCTGATCAAAATGGGGGCCGGCCAGGCCGACCCGGCGGTGATCGGGTCGCTGCCCGGCTTCCGCCAGGCCTACCTGCGCTCGATGGAGCAGTTCTTCGACCTGGTGCGCGGCCAGCGCCTGGAGCCGGCGGCGCGCTTCCTGATCGGCGAGGTGCGGCCGCTGGAAAAACGCTACACGGCCGAACTCGACAAGATATTGCAACAGCAGGACGCGCTGATGAAACAAGCCGGCGCCGATTCGATCACCGCCGCCGAGCAAGCCCGATTTTGGATCGTGTTGCTCGCGCTCGGCGCCGGCGCGCTCAGCGTCCTGGCCGCCGCGCTGACCACGCGCAGCATCACCGGCCCGCTGCGCGGCGCGCTCAAGATCGCCGAGACGGTCGCCGCCGGCGACTTGTCGAGCAAGATCGCGGTCGCCTCGAGCGACGAGGCCGGCAAACTGATGCGCTCGCTGCAAGTGATGAACGCCAGCCTGGTGGCCACCGTCGGCCAGGTGCGCGGCAGCGCCGCGGCGATCGCCGGCACGGCCGACCACATCGCCGCCGGCAACCTCGACCTGTCCGGGCGCACCGAGGCGCAAGCCCACTCGCTGCACGACACCACCGCCTCGCTCGAACAGCTGACCTCGACCGTCCGCCAAAACGCCGACAGCGCGCTGCGCGCCAACCAGCTGGCGGCGGCGGCGTCCGACAGCGCGGCCAAGGGCGGCGCGGTGGTGGCGCGGGTGGTCGAGACGATGGACCAGATCAACGCCTCGGCCAGCAAGATCGGCGACATCATCGGCGTGATCGACGGCATCGCGTTTCAAACCAACATCCTGGCGCTCAACGCGGCGGTCGAGGCGGCCAGGGCCGGCGAACAGGGGCGCGGCTTCGCCGTCGTCGCCAGCGAGGTGCGCAACCTGGCCCAGCGCAGCGCCAGCGCGGCCAAGGAAATCAAGACCCTGATCGGCGATTCGTCGGCCAAGGTCGACGCCGGCAGCAAGCTGGTCGGACAGGCCGGCGCGACGATGGGCGAGATCGTCGCCGGCATCGGCCGGGTCACCGACATCATGGGCGAGATCAGCGCCGCCAGCCGCGAGCAAAGCCTCGGCATCGCCCAGGTCAACCAGGCGATCGCGCTGATGGAGGACGCCACCCGGCAAAACGCGACGCTGGTCGAGCACGCGACGGCGACCTCGCAATCGCTGCGCGATCAGGCCAACCAGTTGAGCGAGGCGATCAGCGTATTCAAACTCGACGACGACCTGCCGGCGGCCGCGCCGGGCGGCGCCGCGCGCGGGCTG
>JACMLV010000681.1 GCA_014379395.1 Burkholderiaceae bacterium | reverse complement strand
GCGCCCAGGGCGCCGCCGACGCCGGCGCCGATGCCGGCGCCCTCGGCCGCCTTGTTGCCCAGCTCAGTGGTCGAGGATTGCTCGTCGTCGGAAAACAGGCGCTGGCGCGTTTCGTCCGACATCACCACCGTCACGTCGTCCTTCGAATAGCCGCGCGCCGCCAGCGCCCGATAGGCGTTTTCGGCGCTCTCGCGGTCGTGAAACAGGCCGCTGACCATCGGCGCATTGCTATCGTAGTTGCTCATGATTTCTTCCTCCATTGGTTCGGTTCGATGGCTGCCGGTTTCGCGCCGGCCTTCGCCAGACCAAAAACGATAGATGACCGCGCGGGCCGGTTCTGTGCGAGAACACACCTTGAGAACGAAAACGGCGGCGGCTTTGCGCAAGGTCAAAAGAGCGCCGCTGGTATCGCTGCGCGAAGGTGCGTTGGCACACTGACCGCCAAACGCGCCCTCCCTAGAATTCCACCACTGGCCAGACATTCTGCTGGTCGGCCAATTCCCACCATCGCGCGGAGGAACAACATGAACTTCATTATCTGGATCGTTATCGGCGGCATTCTTGGCTGGCTCGCCAGCATCGTCATGAAAACCGATGCCCAGCAGGGCATCTTCCTCAACATCGTCGTTGGCATCATCGGCGCCCTGCTGGGCGGCTGGCTGCTCTCGCCACTGTTCGGAACCGGCACCATCAACACCGACGACTTCAGTTTATTGTCGCTGCTCGTTTCCTTCCTGGGCGCGGTGATCCTGCTGGCCATCGTCAATCTGGTCAGGCGGGGCAAGGCGCGTTGAGCGGCGCGTGCCCGCTCCCACCCATGGCGCCGGCCAGCCGGCACGCGACAGCCCGGTACCGCGCCGGGCTGTTTCTTTTTGGGCGGCGGGTTTTGCCGCCGCGATAAAGCGAAGCGCCGACGGCGGGCGCCATGCAATGCAAAAAGGGCGGCGTCCGCATCCGCGCACGCCGCCCTTCTACATTACCGACCCCGTTTAAACGCTTAGAACTTCGCGTTGAGCGTCACGCGCAGGGCGCGTGGCGAACCCGGCGTGATGTTGTTGTCGCTGTTGGCCGACGCGTAGTATTCCTTGTCGAACAGGTTCTCCACGTTCACTTGCACCTTGGTGTTCTTGTTGACCGAGTAGAACAGCGCGCCGTCGAAGCGGGTGAACGATGGCAGCTTGACCGTGTTGGCGCTCGAAGCGTAGATGCTGTCGCGGTGCACGACGCCCAGCGCGGCGGCCCAGACCGGCGTCACGTCGTAGCGGTTCCACAGCGAGAAGGTGTGGGTCGGCACTTGCGCAACCGTCGAGCCGTTCAAGGCGGTGGCCGAGGCGGTCGCGGTCAGCTTGGCGTTCTGGTAGGCATAGCCGCCCATCACGCTCCAGTCGCGGCCGATCTTGCCCGTCAGGCCCAGCTCGACGCCCTTGCTGACCTGGCCGTCGGTCAGGATCGACTTGGTCGTGTCGGCCGGATCGGTGATCACGACATTGGTGCGGTTGAGGCGGTAGATCGCCGCCGTGGCCGCCAAGTCCGGCGTCACATCCCACTTCGCGCCCAGTTCCAGATTGGTGAATTTTTCCGGATCGAACGAGGCGTTCTTCGCGGTCAGCGAGCCGAGCTGGTCGCCGGCGCGCGGCACGAAGGCGATGCTGTAGCTACCGTACAGCGAGACCGCCTCGACCGGCTTGTAGACCAGGCCGACGCGCGGCGAGACCAGGTTGTCGGTCACTTCGATGTTCGAGTTGTTGTTGTTGTTGTGGAAGTCGACGTTGAAGCGGTCGTAGCGCAGGCCGGCGATGGCTTGCCACTGCGGCGTGAACTCGATCTGGTCCTGCAGGTAGATCGAGGCGGCGGTCGCCACGCCATGGTTGTTGGCGTCGCTGGCGGCGTGGGCGAAGGTCGGCATGGTGCCGACGGTCGGATTCGACGCCGACGTGGACGCGCTGGTGCCGGCGAAGGTGGCGGAGTTGCGGTAGTTGTCCGTCACCTGGCGGCTCAGCTCCAGGCCGGTGGCCAGCTTGTGCTTGATGGCGCCGGTGTTGACGGTGAACGTCAGGTCGGTCTGGTTGAACAGATTGGTGCGCTGGGTGGCGTTGTTGTAGGCGCCGAGGGTGAAGCGGTTGGTGACCGGATCGACCGCCGAACCGGCGTAGATGTTCTGATAGAACTTGTCGTAGTCGGCGTAACGGGTGCGGTTGCGCAGCGCGAAGCCATTGCCCAGGTCGTGGTCGACGGTGGCGTTGAAGGCGTCGACGCGGGCCCAGGTCGCGCTTTGATCGGGATTGCCGAAGAAGGTCGAGGCGTCGGTGCTGAACGGACGGTTGCTGCCCTTGAGCGAAGGAATGCCGCGGTCGGCGACGCGGTCGTCCTTGAAGTGTTCATAGCCGAGCACGACGCTGGTGCGGGCGCCGGCGCGGATCGCCAGGGTCGGGTTGATGCCGTTGCGCTCGACCTTCACGCCGTCGCGGTAGCTGTCCGAATCCTCGACCATGCCGGTGACGCGGAAGGCCATGTTGCCGTCGATCGCCTGGCCGACGTCGGCGGTGACGCGGCGGTTGTTCCAGGAGCCCAGCGTGAGCGAGGCTTCGCGGATCTGGCTCCAGGTCGGCTGCTTGCTGACGCGGTTGATGACGCCGCCGGAACCGCCGCGGCCGAAGATCATCGCGTTCGAGCCCTTCAAGGCCTCGACGCTGTCGATGTTGTAGAAGTCGCGGTAGTACTGGACGTCGTCGCGGATGCCGTCGATGAAGAAGTCGCCGGTCGAGCTGTTGCCGCGGAACACGGCGGTGTCGCGGTTGCCCTCGCCCTGCGCGGTGACCACGCCCGGCACGTAGCGGATCACGTCGGCCATGCTCTGGATGGCCTGGTCTTGGATCAACTCCTGGGTGACGACGGTGATCGATTGCGGCGTGTCGCGCAGCAGCGTGTCGGTCTTGGTGGCGGTCGAAGTGGACTTCTTGGCGTAGCCTTGGTCGGCCGCGCCGGAGACCTGGATTTCCTGCAGCGTCGTGACGTCGGCCGCGTGGGCGGCGCCGCCCAGCAGGGCGCCGGCCAGCGCCAGATGGGCGGCCACGGCGATCGGCGTCGGGCGGGTGCGGACGGAGGAGGCTGGCAAAGCGGTGCGTTTCGACATGATCAAGACCCTTCGATGTAGATTGAATGTAAATGCGAATGATTTGCATTATCCTGTTCAAGTCACATTTCGGCAAGGGTCTTTTCCCGGTTTTTGTCGTCCCGGCGCAACAGTGGCGGGCGCCGCGATCCCCGGCGCGCGGCGCCGGCCGCCTTGGGAATCGGCCCGCGCGCGGGTATCATGGAAGCGTCGGCCGGCGCGGCCGGCATCCCGTGAACAAGGAAGGCGCAACATGACAGACGACCGCATCGCGATCAACGAAGAAGACAAGCTCGACACCCTCGACGAGGCGGCGATCCGGCGCATGGTGGAGACGTTTTACGGCCGCGTGCGCGAAGACGAGCAGCTCGGCCCGATCTTCAAAGCCGCGCTCGACGGCCACTGGCCCGAGCACATGTCGCGCATGGTCGATTTCTGGTCGACCATGCTGCTCTACACCAAGTCTTTCGACGGCAACGTGTACGGCAAGCACATGGCGATGAGCGGCATCACCAAGGAACATTTCGCGCGCTGGCTGGGCCTGTTCAGGCAAACCGTGACCGAGCAATTCCGCGACCCGGCCGCCGGCGCCCTGCTCGGCATCGGCGACCGCATCGCCGGCAGCTTGCAGCTCGGCTTTTTCGGCGACCACACGGTGCGCATCTAAGCCGCCAGCCCGGCGCGCGTCCCACGCTCCCCGACCTTCCTCCCCCGCATCCGGCCTTCGGGCCGGCCCGCGCTTGATCACCGGCCGCGCCGGCCGAGCGCCGCCAGTACCGCCACCAGTACCAAGTGACGCTCGGGCGCGGCAAACGATGCGACACCTGTATGCCCGCACCCGCCGTCCCGCCCCCGATGAACATCTTCAACAAAGCCGACCCCGCAACCCAAACCCAACACAACGTCAAAGAGCTCGAAACCACCGCCAACCTTCTCGTCAAAATCTTTCTGGATTTCGGCGTCGAAGG
>JACMLV010000680.1 GCA_014379395.1 Burkholderiaceae bacterium | reverse complement strand
GGCGCGCCGCGCAGCCGCCCCGGACTGAAGCTTGGCCGGCGCCGTGGCGCAGGCATTCGTGGCCACGGCGTCGTTGTCGGCCGGCCTCGTCTGGACACTTTGTTGCGGGAGGCGGTTTGGCTGGCCCGAGCCGTCAACCGGGAAGTCGAGCGTGGCGGCAGCGGGCGCGGCGTGTTGCCGCGCCAAATCCGGCCCCGTTTCATTTTTCTTCGTGACAGCCTCGGGTGGCGGCCGCCTCGCATCCAGAGCAATCCGTTCGAGGACGCGATTGTTCCCCCGTTCGGCGATAACCCACGTGGCTGACAATCCGATCAAGCCGCTCAGTCCGAACAAGACGGCCAAGCACGCCACCCAGCGCACCCACGGTTGCTGCCAGGTGGGCTCGCCTTGCCCCGGTTCCAAATCCGCCCCGGCCGGGGTCGCGCCGGCCCCGGCCATATCGGCGTCATTGCCGGGCACAGGCGCTTGAGGATTGCCTTGCCGATCGTCTTTTTGCATGGAAGCGCCATCCCGAATGAAGCGCGCGATCCGGTGGAGTCGCGCTTTTCCAGTCTCGATCCCGGCCGAAAAGCGGCTGTGATTGGAATCAAACGGACAAGGGCATGGCTGACCAGCGCCGAAAAGCAAAAAGCCCGGTCTTGGGAACCGGGCTTTTTGCTTGAATTTGATGGGGTGGCTGATGGGGCTCGAACCCACGACAACAGGAATCACAATCCTATGCGAATATTCAATGAAATCAAATGGTTGCCTTGATTTGTTGGAATATGCGATCAGTTGAAACCCGCATGAATGCTAGGCCGTTTTCGCTATCTTCCAAAGAAATCCCGGCCTATTTCGTAGCGCGCGCAGTCTTGGTTTTGCGCCTGTCGTACACCTTGGCCACCATTCTGCCGTCGCTGTGGCCTGTCGCGTCGATGATCTGCGCGTCGCCTTCCTCCATGCGGTCGGTGACGGCGGTCGGGCGCATGTCGGCCAAGGTGAACCTGGTGAATCCGACGCCCTCCGTGATCGCCTTCGCCTCGCAGTATTTCATCAGGCGCGTCCAGATCGTGTTCCACCCGCTGCGGGTGTACACCTGGCCGCTGGTGTTGCCGAAGACGTACATGCTGGTCGTGCGCTGCAGCGCGAGCGCCTCCGTCACCGCCGCGCGCAGGGTGGGCGACCATTGGATCAGCTTGGTGCGCTGCGCCTGGCCCGGCTTGCGCTTCCCAACCGCGACCTCGATCCCGTCTGGCTTGATGTTCAGGCGCGTCAAGGCGCGCATCTCGTCGGGCCGGCTCACGGTCAGATAGGCGGTGTGCAGGCACAACGCCAGGACAAGGTAGCTGCCCCCGCGAACCCGCGCCTCGGCCAGCGCAAAGTCGAGATCCGGCTCTTCGACGTACTTCTGGCGCGGCTTCGTCTTGTTGTATTTGATGCCCCGGCAAGGGTTGACGTTCAGCACGCCGATGCGACGGCCGTACTCAAGAACGGCGGACAGGAGCGCGATCTCCTTGTTCGCCTTGGCCGGGGCGCCCCGGTCGCGCCGGTCGCTCAGGTAGCCGTAAATGTCCTTGGGCAGGATATCCTCCGGATCCATCGCGCCGAATACCTTGGTCAGGTTCTTCGCTTCGACCTTGTTTTCCTTGAGCGTGATGGCGGCCTTGCGGTCCTCGCTGGTGACCGGCATCGCCTCTTGCCAGGCGAAATACTTCTGGATCAGCGCGTCGGTCTTGCCGTTCGTCGGCAATTTTCCATTCAGGATCTCGGCGCGGGATATCGCCTCCTTGCGAATCGTCGCCACCGCTTCCGGATTGTTCGCGGTCGCGACGAGCCGGAACGCCCAGGTGTTGTCGGCCAGCTTGTACCCATAGCTGACCTTGAACTTTCCGAAGCGCACATATAGACGGAAGGGCAGTCCATCAGGGGATTTGCGACGTCCGATCATGCCAGCGCTCCAAAGTTTGGTTCGACCCGAGCCTTGATCTTACTCTTGTCGGTGGCGATCCCCGACATGCGCGCGTCGTGATATGCGCGGCCGACAATGGGGAACCCGCTGATGCTCACTTCGAAGGGCCATTTATTGCGGGTCAGCCAGCGGCGCATGCAGGCGAAGCTGTTTTCCCGGCATCCGACCAGGGTGGCGAGCTCGGCTCCTGATAGGTAGTTATTCATGTTTATTCCTAGTTTGATGCGCCGGTGTGGCTGAACATTGCTTTGTAAGAGGCGAGTGCCTCGGTGCGGTCGTAGCCGCCGGTTTCGTGCTGGCGCAGGCGCTGGTGATGGCGCGCGCGGCCGTAGGTGCCGACTGAAATGTGGTTCGGCCAGACGATGTATCCGAGGAACGGGATGCCGGCAGCGGTGGGCGCCAACCGGATTTTTTTGGGGTGCAGTGTCAAGCCGTCGGCGGCCAGCTTTGCGACGATCTTCGCGCTGACCTCGAGCAGCTCGGCGCGCGTCCCGGCCATGATCACCATGTCGTCAACGTAGCGGATGTAATGCTTGATGCGCAGATCCTGCTTCACCCAGTGGTCGAAGTCGTTCAGGAAGATGTTGGCGAACAGCTGGCTCGACAGGTTGCCGATCGGCATGCCCTTGTCGCGTGTCTGGCGGTACATGCCGTCGGACGGAAACAGGTCGTCGTACTGGTCGTCGGTACGGAACGAGTCGATCAGGTCGACCAGCAGCGTGCGGATGTCCTGGTCGCCGATGTAGCGCAGCACCCTCGCTTTCAAAAGCGAGTGATTGACGGAATAAAAGTATTTTGAGATGTCGACCTGCAGCACCCAGGCATTGGCCGGCGCGCGGGCGAACTGCGCCAGGCGGCGTACCGCCGCGTGCGTGCCGCGCCCGGGCAGGTTGCCGAACGTGTTGGCGATGAAGCGCGACTGCCAGATCGGCAGCATGTACTGGTACAGCATCCAGTGCACGACGCGGTCCTTCATCGGCGCGTCGACCACGTGGCGGAACTTCTTCTCCTTTACGATGAATTCCTTGTACGGGCCGAAGCTGTAGGTGCGGGCGCGCAGTCTCTCCTGGATGGCCAGCAGGTAGCGCAGCGGGTCGTCGCCGAAGCGCTGCACGCGCAGGCTGCGCCCCTTGTTCTTCTTCGCCTTTGTCCAGTAGCCGAACAGGCTGGCCAGGCTGGTGCGGCGGAAGAATTCGGATTCCGTATTGCGGCCGCTTTCCGCCGCGGCGCTCGGAAGCCCCGCAGCGGTCTTCGGTTTGGCCGTGGGCCGTGCTTTCGGGATTGTCCCGGGAGAATTTCGACCAAGAATAGGCTTTCCATGGGCAAGCCCGATGTCTAAGCATGTGATTTTTGGGTCAGCGGAAGCCGACATTGTCGTTGCGGTTGTCGGGCCAGTCGTTGTTGAGATTGAACACGCCGGCGTTGTCCCCGTCGTTCCAGTAACCGCCGCGCACGAGCGCATTGCCCGACCTTCCAGAAATTCCCCCTCGTTGTTCATGGCTGGGTTCCCGCAGAACGAATGAGTCCGCCGACCAGCCGGCCAAGTTCAACGGCTAAGCCCGCTCGATGCTCGAACGCGACTTTCAGTCCGCTTAGCCGTTGGCCCTGCGCCAGGTAGTGCTTGACCAGGTCGACGTCGGCCGAGATCGACTTGAGCAGCGCCACCTTGTTGTCCTCGAGGCCGTAGGAGTAAATGCCGCGCATGATCCGGGCCATGCAGGTGCGCAGGTTCTCGCCATAGGTCACGCGCAGGTCGCGCGGCATCTTGACGATGTCTTGCAGCAGCTGGGTGTCGAGGTCTTGGGCGTGCGATTTCAGCTTGAAGCCGGATGTGTCCGGGTTGGCCAGCAGCAGCTTGGCGCTTGCCTTGTTGAGTTCGCCCCGCATTTTCAGGTCGTGAATGACTTCCTCGACGACGGCGCGCGACACCGCCGACAGCACGGCCGCGTTGGTGTCGCCCTGGTCGGAGACGTACACCGCGCGGCCCTCGGCCAGGCTGCCGAGCGACACGACGTAGGGAATGCCGAACTCCTCGACCATCGGCCACAGGCGGCGCTTGAAATTTCCGGCCGGGAAGCCGACGCGGATATGCGGCGCGCCGGATGTGCCGACCAGCTTGAGCTTGTATTGTTTGAGCGTGTGCAGCGCGTAGGCGGTCCGGTCGTAACCGTGCAAAAATTTCCCGGCCTGGACCAGGATCAGGTGGCCGGGGTATTTATCCTCGAGCGTCTTGGCGATGCTTGCCACCGGATCGGCCTGGCCGAGTCCGGCTTCGACGCCCTTGAATGCCTTGAGCGAGAACTTGGTCAGTTCGTCGTTGGTCGGGTGTTGCGTGTTTGCTTCTTGCATGGTGATGCTTTTCAGTGTGGTTGGCGGCGAAGCCGGTCACCGCTTACGCAGTGACCGGAAACCAGGGTCCAGAGGCCCTAGCTACTTGGTGCAGCGGAAGCCGACAACGTCGTAGCGGTGGTCGGGCCAGTCGTAGTTGAGACGGAACACGCCGGCGTAGTCCCCGTCGTTCCAGAAACCGCCGCGCACGAGCGCATTGCCCGACCCGTCACTGCCGGCGCGCGGCCGCCAGCCCATGCCATTTTTCATGCTTGGAAATGGCGCCGTCGTGATCGATGGCGAGTCCTCGGCGAACGGCTTGGCGATCAGGCCCAGCTCGTCGCCCTGGACGTCGTCGAAAACCCAGCTGTAGGCGTTGCCGGCGAAATCGAACACGCGCTCGCCGTTGGACAGCTGGTGCCAGCGGCGCTCGTTCGCGTCGTCGGAAATGAATTCGCCCGGCTGTGCTTCGTCGACGTTGCCCAGGTGCAGACCCTGGAACACGGCGCCTGCGCCGACCTTGCCGCCGGTCCAGTTGATGTCCTGGCCGGCGATGTCGTGGGCGATCGCCAGCCATTGCAGCTCGGTGATCAGCTTGCCGCCGGCTGCGGCGCAGGCCTTGGCCGCTTCGGCGTAATTGATCTTGACCCAAGGCGCGGCGTCGGCGGAAACGGTGGCAATTCCGTCGACGCCTTCGGCGCACAGGTAGCGGCCGACTTGGAACGACGGCACGGCCACGCCGTTTGGCAGGGTGGTCGCCGGCACGGTGACGAAGGCGGGTTTTGTGGTGGCTGCGGCGCTGGCGAGTGCAGTCGGGTGCAGCGCGCCGGATGCGAGTGTGATTTCGTAGTCAAGCGCTTGGGCGATATGATGCTCCAGGCTCGCGCCACGCGAATTTTCCCATCCTGGCAGCAAGTGGATGCCGTGGCACGTGGCCAGGTGCGCAAGGTCGGCTCGCATGCAGTCGGCCCAAACCGCGTCGAGCGCGGGATTGATTTCTGCCGGGTTGATGGCTTCATGGCCAAGGGCGCGCAATTCGGCTGCGGCGGCATGGAACGCTGGGAAGTTGAGATCGGCGTGGCCGGTCATCGGGCCTGCGATGTAAATGCGTTTTTTCATGGGTTTCTCTTGTAATTAATTTTCGATGTGGTCATCCGCTGTCGCGGCGACCGGTTCTTTCACTTGCAGCGGCCGCATGCTGCCGGTGCGCATGTTGACGAAGGCGCCGTGCCAGGTCAGCCGGCCGTAGCGGAAAAATTCCCACAGGATGCTGAGCGCCGGCGTGACGATCGACTGGTTGACGAACAGCTCCTGGCGCTCGAGCGCCTCGGCCAGGCCGCAGCTGGGCGTGTCGTCCTCGGCCGCCATGTGGTCGATCAGCTCCGGCAGGATCGCGTACGGGCTCGGAAGGCGGACGCTCCCGGCGGGTGCGGGTGGCCAATCATCGTCTTGGCTAGGCTCGCCAAAAATAACCTGGCCGTCGGCGGCCCGGTTGCCGAGGTCCATCAGGTATCGCGGCCGGCGGCGATGAAAGGTCTGGGTGATGCCGTGGCGCGCCTTCGCGCTGTCGACGCAGCAGATCATCATGTCGTAGGCGTGGTCGTCGACTTCGTAGCGGCCGAAGAACGCCTTCCAGTCGAGGCCGAAAAATCCATTGATCCGGTTGACCAGCACGTGCGCTTTGCTCGAGCCGACATCGAAGGCGCCGAACATCTGGCGGCCCATGTTGGCCTCGCTCACCGTGTCCGGATCGAACACGCGGATCGTGAGACCCGGGTGGCCGAGCGCCGTGATGGCGTGGTTCAGTCGCGCCAGGCCGGTCAGCATCTGCGAGCCGTTGCCGCCGCAGCCGACCAGGGCGATCGCGACCTTCTTTTGCAGCAGGTACGGAGGGGTGATGTGTGGCATCGCGCGATTCCTAAGCGGCGACGGCCGGCGCGTGCGCGCCGAAAATCTTCTCGGCCGGCACCTTGAGCGGAATGTAGAGGCCCAGCACGCACAGGCGGAAGGCGACGGACGGCAGCGGCTGGTCGAGGTCGCCGAACACGCCGGAAATCTTGATCGCGCCCCGGTCGTCGTCGTCGTCCGTCGGGCTGAAAAACGCCGGCCCGTTGCCGTGGCTGTGCAGGTCGATGGCGACGCTTTCGCGCTCGCCGAGCTCGACCTGCTTGTATTCGATGCGGCTGGCGGTCGCCGCGCCGATCGTTTCGGGGTATTTGATGGACCAGGCGCGGCTTTCGTCATTCCAGATCAGGCTGGCGGCGGCCTCGGTCGGCGCCTCGACCATGGCGTGCGCGCCGAACTCCTGCATTTCCATCAGCGCCGTGCCGAGCGCGCCGAACGCAAGCTCGACCTTGGGCTTGACGGCGCCGAACGGGATGCGCACGGTGTTGTGCTCGGCCAGGCGGTGGATGAAGTGCAGCCACGGCCGGCGCGCCTCCAGATACAGGCCGTCCTCGGCCAGCAGGAAGCGGTGGCCGTTCTGGCGCAGCGGGGAGAACTCGCTGTGGATGGGCACCGCGACGACGGGTGCGGCGCTGAACAGTGCGCGATCCATCTGGAATTTCTCGGCGTCCAGATTGTCCTCGTCCACCGCCAGCATCAGCGGTCGCTCGGCGGCGAGCGCCAGCTCGGACTGAGACAGGAATGCGTCATACGATTCGCGGGTGATGGACAGCAGTTCGTCGAATTTGATTTGCAGTTCTTGGGCGTTCATGGGGCTCCTTGGTTAGCGGTGGTTGCGTGCTGCGTTGGCGATGCGCTCGATCGCGTTCTGTAAAGTCTCTTTTGCCGGCATCAGTGCCCGGCGCAGCGCGTCCGGGTCCGGGCTGCGCAGCTGGTCGCGCCAGAGCGCGGCGGCGCCGCCCTTGTATTTCACGGCGCGCTGCCGGTTCGGGTGGGTGAAGTGGCTGCGAAAGAACGCATCCTCGTAAATGGCGATCGCGTCGGCGCCGAGCGCCGGCGGCAGGTCGACGTTGCCGCTGCAGATGCGCCCGCCTTCCCACACGTTGAAATGCGGTGAGTGGCACAGGCGCGTGTTGCGTTCGGGGCGGGTCGAGTCGCGCAGGGCGAACACGTACCAGTCGCCGGGAACCGCCACGAACACCAGCGCGGGATGGGCGACCTGGCCGTGCGCGGTGCCGATCTCCGTGTCATTGCACTTGAACCAGCAGTTGCGCACGCTCGCAGGCGTCCACCAGGCGATCATGGCGGCTGCCGTGTAGAGCAGGTTTTCGGGGACGAAGCCACCGTAGGCGGTCGCCGCGTCGACCGCGCTGGCGAACTTGGCCAGGCCTTCCCTGGTCAGCGGCGTGCCGGCACCGATCACCTTGCGGTGCGGCTGGTCGCCGTCGATTTCCACCGGGTGGGTCGTCGCGTAAACGTCGCCGCGGTTGGACTGGTACATCAGCAATGCGCTGACCAGGTTGAGCGTGACGTCGCTCTCCGCAAGAATGCGCACTTTGCTCATAATGGATCCCCGATCAGGTCGAGCAGGCGTTCGGTCAGGGCGGCCAGCTGCATCATTTTTTCGGTCCGCTCCTGAAACGCCCGGAAGTTCTTCTTCGTCAGCGGAACCGGGTGCGCGTCGATCATTTCGTAGCAATCGCCCGATTCGCCGATCGCGTTGATGCCGTCGTCGAGCACCCTGCCGATCTGGTCGTTCTCGGCCCAGAGCAGGACCATGCAGCCGTCGACCGAGCCGTCGCCGCCGGCCTGGTGGCAGCCGATCATGTGCGGCTCCAGCGCGCGGCCGGCCAAGCGGATGAATTGCGAGATCGCGGCGCAGGAGGCGATCACGTCGCGGTCCCGCTCGCCGCACTCGGTGGCGGCCATTTCGTCGTGCGACAGCATGCGATGCGGGGCCGTGACCCAGCGCGGCATGTCCGCATAGAATTGGGCGCGCGTCAGCACATCGTCGTCGAGCGCCTCCTGGGTGGTCAGATAGTCGTTTTCCTCGCGCAGCATCTCCAGCAGCTCCTCGTCGGAGTCGCTCGAGTGCCAGTGCAGCCATTCGGCGAAATTGACGGCGCGCCACGGGTCGAGCGCGTCGGGCAGCCGGATCGTCGCCTCGAGCAGGACCGACAGCGCCGTCTGGCCGAGGCCCTCCCGGATCGCCTCGAGTTCGCCGATGCGGCGCCCCAGTGCGAAGCGGGGGATGTCGAAATCGCCGTTTCTGGTGAGGCAAAACCATCCTACCGGCGCGCGCTCCGATTTGAGTGCGCGCGTGTGGCTGTCCAGTCGTTGGACGTGCATATTCCATCGGAAGTGTTTGGCTTCGTACTGGATGCCGTTCCACCACGTCGTCATGGCTTGCTCCGACAGGTCGCGTTCGTCCGGCTCGCGCGCCGCGTCGGCCGACAGGTAGCTCGGCGGCTGCCTGAGCATGCCGTCGGTGATCAGGTTCGCCTCGAGCAGCATGATCGCCATCGGGGTGGCCAGCTCGCTTTTGCCGGGAATGCGAAATTCCATCGGGATCGCATCATGCAGTCGTGGCAGCGCCAGGGCGCCGGCGGCGATCATGGCAGCACCGCATGGAACGGCGACGGCGCGAGAAAGCGCTTGCCGGCGCGGCCGCTGTTGTCGCGGATAACCTGGGCCGCATCCCTGGCCGGCGCGCTGTTCGCCTGCTCCCTGGTGATGATGTTGGCCTTCGGCGTGGCGGCCGACAGGGTGCCGGTGGCGCGCAGCCGGGCGAGGGCGGTTTTCCTGGTCAGCATGATCAGGCCGCCTTCGCTTCGCAGTGCGCGCGGTGCAGGCCGATCAGGCGCAGGCTGGCGGCGGCGGGGATGCGCGCCACCTCGTTCTTGTGCAGCGCCTCCTGCAGATCCTTGATGAATTCCGTGTCGCCCGGGCCGAACCAGTTCGCGTGCAGCAGCTCGGCCAGGTCGCGGATCATGCCGGCCAGGCTGGCGCCACCCTTGGTGCCAACCGCGCGCCGGAACGTGTAGATCGTTTTGGCGCCGACCTGCTGCGGGCCTTCGATGTCGGCGCTCAGGATCTCCGGATAGACGGTGGCGTAGAAGTCGCGCACCTGGGCCAGCGAGAACGCCTCGTTCGGGTCGGCCAGCACGACGCCGTTGTAGCGGAATTCGCGCAGAAGGTTTTGAATGTCCATGCTCATGCGTCCTTAAAAAAGATCCAGCGTGAATTCGTCGGCGGCCGGGGGTTGGGCGGGTGCCGGTGGCGGCGCGATTTCTGGATTGGACTTGGATTCCTCGGCTCCTTCCAGTTCGACGGGTTGCGGGCCGGCGCCGGCGTCGCCCTGCGCAATGCCGGGGTTGGCTGGCGCGTCGGCCTTCTTTTTCCGGCCGGGCTTTTCCTTCTTCGGCGCCGCGGGCTCGGTGGCGGCGCCGTTCGACGATTCGCCGGCATCCTCATCCGGGTCTTCGCCGGCCGCCGCCTGCGCCTGTTCGATCAGAGAGCGCTTCGGCGCCTGCCAGATGGCCAGCGCCGCCGCGAAATCGGCGTCCAGTTCGGCCGGGGTGGCCAGCAGCGACAGCGGGCGCAGCGCGTGCGGCTTGGTTTTGTCGCCGGTGGCGGTCGGTGTGATACTGACGCGCAGCTGGTCGCCATCGGCGGCGACAACGATCATGAGCGTCGCGCTTTGCGCCAGACCGTGCAGTGCTGTAAACATGGTTTTCCTTCTTCGTTTGGTGGGGTTCCGGTCACCGCTTACGCAGTGACCGGAGGCCAGGGATCAGAGACCCGAGCTGGGCTTGGTGCAGCGGAAGCCGACATCGTCGCGGCGGAGGTCGGGCCAGCCGTCGTCGAGAAGGAACGCGCCGGCGCAGTCCCCGTCGTTCCAGCAACCGCCGCGCACGAGCGCATTGCCCGACCAATCGGCGCCGGCGTCCGGGCGCCAGCCCATGCCGTTTTCCATGCTCGGATAAGGAGCCGTCGCGATCGACGGCGAGTCATCGGCGAACGGCTTGGCGATCAGGCCCTGCTCGTCGCCCTGGACGTCGTCGAAAACCCACGAATAGGCGTTGCCGGCGAAGTCGAAAACCCGGGCGCCGTTGGAAAGCTGGTGCCAGCGGCGTTCTTCCGGATTGTCCGAAACGAAGTCGCCGTGCTGTGCGGAGTTGACGGAGCCTTTGTGCAGGCCCTGAAATACCTTTCCTTCGCCGACGGCGCCGCCCGCCCAGTTGATGCCCTGGTTGACGATGTCGTGGGCGATGGCGAGCGCCTGGAGTTCTGTGATTAGCGACAGTCCGGCGGCGGCGCATGCCTGGCGCGCCTCGGCGTAGTTGATCTCGACCCATGGCTGAGACATTGCCGCAACCTGTGGAATGCCCATCGGGCCTTTCGCGCACAGGTATTGGCCCACTTGGAACGACGGGACGACCTGACCGCCCGGCAGCGTGGTTTCGGGAACGGTGACGAATGCGTTGTTGGCGCCAATCGAGGCCGTTGCCTTGCTGCGCAAGTCGGCCGAGAGCAGCGGATAGTCGGCCTCGCAGGAATCGGCGTAGGCGATGAGCGCCGGCAGGGCGTGTTTGTCGTGGCTGACGTCGAGAACGAAGTATTCGCAATCGGCGTGCTTCTCGCCGGCGGCGTGGCGGCCATCGGCGCGGGTCACGTTGAATTTGTTGTAGAGGCCTTGGTCTTGCATGGTGATGTTGTGCTCCAGTGGTGTGATGGGACGGCCACCGCTTCGCAGTGACCGGAAACCGGGGTCCAGAGGCCCGAGCTACTTGGTGCAGCGGAAGCCGACAATGTCGCAGCGGACGCCGGGCCAGTCGAGGTTGAGATGGAACACGCCGGCGTAGTCCCCGTCGCGCCAGTAACCGCCGCGCACGAGCGCATCGCCCGACCAATCACTGCCGGCGCGCGGGCGCCAGCCCATGCCGTTTTCCATGCTGGGGTGGGGTGCCGTCGCGATCGACGGCGAATCCTCGGCGAACGGCTTGGTGATCAGGCCCTGCTCGTCGCCCTGGACGTCGTCGAAAATCCAGCTGTAGGCGTTGCCGGCGAAGTCGAAAACCCGTTCGCCGTTGGACAGTTGGTGCCAGCGGCGCTCGTTCGCATCGTCTGAGACGTAGTCGCCCGGCTGGGCCTCGTCGACGTTACCCAGGTGCAGGCCCTGAAACACCGCGCCGGCGCCGACCTTGCCGCCGGTCCAGTTGATGTCCTGGCCGGCGATGTCGTGGGCGATCGCCAGCCATTGCAGCTCGGTGATCAGCTTGCCGCCGATGGCGGCGCAGGCGTTGACCGCTTCGGCGTAATTGACCTCTACCCATGGCGCGGCGCCGGCGCAAATGGTGGCGGGGCGGTTGAAGCCTTCGCCGCACAGGTAGCGGCCGACCTGGAACGACGGCACGGCCACGCCGTTTGGCAGGGTGGTCGCCGGCACGGTGGCGAAGTCGTATGTGGATTCGGATGCGGTTGGCGCGACGGCGCCGGTTTCTGCTTCGGTTGTTGCGTTCATGGTGGTCCTCTCTGGTGGTGATGGGTGGTGGTTAATCGTTGTCGTTCGCTTGCATTTTTCGCACGTCGAACCGCTCGCGGCGCTTCATGTGCCGGCGCGCCACCGCGTACAGGGTCGCCTTCAGGTTGGCCACCTTCAGCATGTCGTCGAGCGACCGGCTGGTGTGCAACTGGCGGTGCGCGATCTCCAGCGCGGCGCGGTCCGGTTCGGGTGCGGTGCGGGCCATGTCAGAAGCCGTTGCGGTAGACGTGCAACGCCTTGCTGGCCGCGTGGCAGGCGCCGGCGCCTTGGCGGCGGTAGAAGCGGAACAGGTGGTAGATGGTGCGCATCGCGATGTCCTCAGGCTGGTTTGACGGTGACGCCGCAGGGGCCGAAGCGCTCCTGCGCGGCCATCGACAGCGCGGCGCTGTCGGTGCCGAATTGCCGGCGCGTGAAAGGCGGCTGGCCGGGCCGGCGCACGGTGACGGTGAAGGCGCTCATGCGCCGTCCGGCTGGGTGTTGTCGGCGGTCGCGCCGGCCGCGTCGGCCGCGTCGTATTTTTCCTGGCGTGCGCGGTTGTAGCGAGCGCGTGCCTCTTTTTCCTGGTGGTCGCGCCAGATCGCGCGGGCCTCGTCGATGCCGGAGTAGAAGGCGTCATGCTGGGCGCTGCCTGGTGTGTGCTGGTGGACGGCCGGTGTTCCGCAGATCCGCAGGGCCAGTCCGGCGCGCACGCCCGCCTGGTACTCGGCGCTGCGCGGATCGCGCGGACGGTTGAAGGCGGCGTCCATCAGGGTGGCTACAAGGGCGGTGCTGGCGACGGATTCTGTGGGCATGGTGGTGATCTCCATCAAGTGTTGTTGAGTTGACGGAGTTACTTTAGCCTAAAGCTAATATGCGTGCAAGATTTATTTTTAGCTTTAGGCTAACTGCGGTGCTTGGGCGAAAAAATACCCCGGCTGGCGGGGTTTGTGGGCGTAAAAAAAAGCCCGCGTTGAGCGGGCTTACGATTGGGGTGAGATCGGGCGATTAATGAAGGATTAGCACCGGGCGATGGCGCCGCCAGAACGATGGCTGTCCGATCGGCTTGCTGCCGATCGCGTCGCACGCGCGCTGGTAGCTGCGTTCCAGTAATGCCGGATGCGCCGCCGGTTCGCTCGCTTCGATTTCATTGCAGCGCGCGAACCATTGGTTGAGTTGGTCTTCCGTATAATGCCGTTCGCCCGCGCTTTCAATATCGCGTTCAAGCAGGGCCCATTCCGCGCTGCGTTTTGCGCTGTCGCGCGCCTTGTTCCCGAACCCGAACACCAGGGAGCCGGCGCTGGTGACGGTGATGGCGGCGGCGCAATATTGGATCACTTGCGCGTCGGCGACCTTGGCGAAGGCGACCGATCCGGCCAGCAACGCGACGACCTTGACGAAGCCGTCGCGAAACTCGAAGATGCGCTGGCGCTCCTGGTAGTAAATCCGATTCATCAGTGCGCGCAGGCGAACGTCGCAGCGGCGGTCCCACAGGTATTTTTCGGCTGGCATGGCGTCCTATCTTCTCTCCGGTGGCGGAGGTGGCTTGTGCTCGGCGGGGCGGGGAACGTGATTTTTCAGGTCCGTGATCGGGGAGCGATTGGGTGTTTGGGGTGGTTGGTTCGTTGCCATTCTATACCTTATTTAGAATTATTCTTACCGTCTCGCCGGCGGCGGCCAGTAGGTGCTGCTCTAAAAGCCTGCCTCGATTTCGAAACGATTCCAGATCTCATCATGTTTTGCTTCGGCGGATGTTTGGCGTTGCTCGTAGGCCATTTTTCGTTCGCCTGGCTCGGGGCTGATTCCGTTGAACGATGTGATCCATGCTGCGTAATAATCCTTCAGTAGCTTGGCCGCAGTTGGTTTTTTTGATACTTTTGCAAGCGCTGGAGAAAATAATTTTTTAGTCTCAATACGACCGGCCTTAAGGCATGCCCCAATTTTTTCCCATGGACTGTCTGTCTTTCCAAGCTCAACTTCACCCAGTGCAATTTGTGTTTGAATCCGGCACATCATGAGTTGATATGCCGTCTGTTCTTTAAATGCCTCGATAGAAGAAAGTTTTTCTTCCGCCAATGCGTGGCAAGAAAGAGTTGCGGCAAGAATTAAAATTGTAATTTTTTTCATTGTGTATTTTATAAAAGTGTTTTCAACCTAAACATCGGTGCCGCACCAAGCCTTGAGCACTTGGCCGAACACCTCGAAGTCCATATCCGGCTTAATCGTCCAAGTTTCGTAGTCCTTGTTCTTGGAGATCACTCGGATGCCCTCGCCGGGAATCCTCTGTAAAATCTTGATGAAGCCCTCGTCTCCAACCCGGAAAAAATAGGTCGCGTCGAACTCGACGGACTTGATGCCGCGGTCCAGGATGAGCGGGTCGCCCGGGTTGTACAGCGGCTGCATCGAGTTGCCGAATCCGGTGACGATGCACAGGTTGCCGGCGCCGCTGTGGTTCTTGATGTTTTTGCTGATCCATTCCGGCGTGACGCGCCAGCCGTGGATTTCTCCGGGTTGGTCCCGAAGTGTTACGCCGCCGCCCATGCTCCCGCCTGTTCCTTTGTATTGAGGGATTTCCACTTCATCTCCAGCGCCTGGCGCGGAGGTGATTTCCGTTTGTAATGCAGTATCAGGTCCGGCAGCTGGGTGCTCGACCTCCATCCATCCGCTTATTTTTTTGCATGCGCGCTCTATCTCTCTGCAGGTCGATGACCTCATGCCCCGCGGCTTCCCCGTTCCTGAGTTGATTGATGCGTTTAGCCATTGGCTTATCTGTGACGAGCTCTTTTGTAGTAGTTCGGCTAAGGCGGCGACTCCTCTTTGCTCGTCGGCTAGCGTGGCTAAATTTTCTCGTCGAATTTCGTCAATCGTTTTCATATAGGCATTAGATAGCATAAGGCTAAAAAAATACATTCGCATAAAGCTTGTTTGACGGTTAGCTTTAGGCTAATATCTGTGAAATGAACCTACACGAATACCTTTCTCAAGAGCGTGGGCGCCAAGCGGCGTTGGCCAAAGCCATCGGTGCACATGCGCCAGACATCAGTCGCTGGGCCGACGGTTCTCGGGCGATTCCGTTTCACTTCGGCGCGCCCATCGAGGTCGCGACGGGCGGCGCGGTGTCACGGCAAGAGATGTTTCCCGACGATTGGGCCAGGCTGTGGCCCGAGCTGGCGCAGCCCGCGACCCGCCGCAAGAACGATCCGGCGCCGACCGCCGTAACCGACCCCGATCCGCCGTTGTCCCGCAAGAACCTGCTGGAGTTTTCCGCCAGCCAGCCGCCGCTTTACGTGCGCAAGTAAGCGCCCATCCACCACCGAGGAAACAGCAATGAGCACTGAAGAAACCACCGCGCCGAACGTCGTGCGCATCGACATTGACCAGTCGAGCCTGCTCGAGACGCTGGCGCTGACCGAGAAGATCGAGGCCGCCGCGCTGCGCGCCGGCGAGGCGCTGGTCGCGCTCGGTGCCGCCGCGAAGGAAAAGCGCGTCGACCAGGTGATCGACGCGCTGTGCGCCATGGCCGTCGGCGGCCATGGCGCAAAAAGCCTGGCCGATGTCGGCCGGGCGTTACCCGCAGCGATCCGTGTGGCTATTGCCGATCTTTCCGATCCGGCAGGCGCTGAGCTGGCCGACCCGCCATTGTATGACCCGGTTACGGGGATGGCGTCGTATCCGTCTTCGCAATAAGCGTTTCCAGCACCGGGATTGCCAGCTTTATCGGCGCGTCCCGCAGTTGGTCAACGGTGAGTGGCTTCTCGGCTGACATCTTGATCTCGGTCTTAATTGAAATCGAGGTGTGCCCAATCGAATAATCGGCTTCGATTTTCGCAGTTTGTCCGACCAGATTTACGCGCACTTCTTGCTTGATGCCACTGATGCCCATGGGTGGTTCCTTTATGAAAATTGTTGAGTGGAATTGGCAATTTAGCACGTTGGAGTCTCCCGCCCGTTTTTGAACATCGCAGCAACACGCCGGCGGCGCATCGCCGGCTCTTTTTTGGCCGAAAAACGGGGCTTGCGAAATATCAAGCCCGCCCGCCGGGTTCTCTTTTTTTGCCCTTAAGCGGGCTCGGCATTTGTGAATGGTAGCGGCGTCGCCGCTTGAATGAAACCCAAGGAATGAAGGAAAAGACATTGGATATCCTGACCGCATACAAGGAAATGATCACGGTGCACGGCTGGAACGGCACCGCCGCCACGCTCGGCCTGACGAAGTCGGCGCTGGAGGCGCGCGTCTACGAGGTCAAGGGGTCGGGCATGCGCGTCGATACCGCCCTGCTGATCCAGGCCTATGCCGGCACCAGCCATTTCGCCCAGGCGGTGGCGGCGGCCAGCGGCGGCGTGTTTGTCGCGCTGCCCGACGTCGGCGCCATCGACGGCGACGACTTGCAGGCCAAGTTCCACGAGTTGTATGCGGAGCTGGGCCTGCTGTCGCAGACCTACAGCGCGGCGATTAAGGACGGTGAGATCGACGCTTATGAGCGCGCCGCGCTCGACGATATCGCTCAGAAGATGCACCGGACCATGAAGGAGTTGATGGCGACGATGTTCCAGGTGTATTGCCAGCCCGGCGCGCGCGCGCCGTTTGGCGATGGCGGAGTACGGCCATGAGGATCCCGTCCAAGAATTCGCGCGCCGCCCGGGTGCTGCATCTGTTGTATTCGACTTCGTCCTGTCCGGTCGAGCTGGCGGCCGGCCGGCATGCGGAATTCTGCCTGACGCCTGGCGCCATCCATCACATTTATGAGTGTCTGGTGGCGGCCGGCTGCGCCGAGCTGCGGGACGGCGTCTATTCGATCAGCCGGCAGGCGCGGCGCTACTTCGACCAGCTGGCGCAACCGGCGCCAAAGCCCGGCATCATGGCCGGGCCGGCTTACCGACCGGAGCCGAAGCCGCTCGACGTCGGCCGCATGCGCATGGTGGTCACCCGCGAGGGCGCGCACGATTACCGATGTGTTCCATCGCTGGTGGGCGGCGCGCGCGTGCCGTTCAAGGGCGTCGTTTCCGGCGTGGGGGTGGCGAATGACTAGCCTGCTCCAACACCACCAGCGGCGCGCCGCCGACCTGGCGCTCTCCCTGCTGATGCTGCGTCTGGGTGCCGGGGTGCGTATCGCAAAGCCGCGCCGGGACGCCTTCGATTATCGCGGTACGCCGTCAACGGTTGGCGATCCGCGCAATCTTCCTGGTTGTGGGCGGTGATCGAGCAATGAACTACTACCCGCACCACATCGGCGATTTCAACAGCTCGACCCGGTTCTCGTCGCGCCTCGAGCGCGGCATCTACCGCGACATGCTCGACCTGTACTACGAGACCGAGAGTCCGCTGCCATTGGACCCGAGGGCGCTCTATCGCAAGATCCTCGTCGCGACGCCTGAGGAGATTGCAGCGGCCGAGCAGGTGCTGGCTGACTTCTTCACCCGCACCGACGAGGGGTGGGTGAACAACCGTTGCAAGCGCGAGATTCAGAAGTACCACGACGGCATCGAGAAGAGCAGCGCCGGCGGCAAAGCCAAGGCGGCGGCTGCGCGCAGGATGCTGGAGGAGGCGGAGGCCGCCGCCAGCAAGGCGCAAGCGTCACTGCAATTCCAAGGTGGCGCCGGCGCGCAGGCTGCGGGGGCGTTGCCCGATCAACTGGATTCGGTGGATGTTTCTCATCTCGAATCATGCGTGCAAGGTGCGCGCACTGTGCGCGAAGGCTGCGCGCAGGATGCGCGCACGGTGCGCGAAGGTGCCAACCAGAACCAGAACCAGAACCAGAACCAGAACCAGAACCAGCCCCCCCAAGCGCCAACACTGAGCGAAGACCGCGCGGGCGGGGCGACGGCGGTCGAGCTGAGCATCGCAATGCGGGGGCAGGGCGTGCAATCCCAGCCGGCCGACCCGAGGCTGATCGCGCTGGCCGGGCAGGGCGTCTCCGTCGAAACGGTGGTCGCCGCTTGCGTCGAGGCGAAGAAATCCAAGCAAGCGGGCGCGGTCAGCCTGGGCTACGTTCTCGGCATTCTGCAACGCTGGTCGTCGGAGGCCGCGGCGCTCAGCGTGACCGGCGCCAGGCCACTGGCCCGTGCTTCGCCAGGCGGGTACGAGTCGGCGAAGGACCGAGCGCGGCGCAAAACGCTCGAAGAATTGGACGGAATAGGACATCAAAGCAATGAGCAGCCATACGAAATTATCGACATCACCCCCGCTGGTGATCCCGGCAGATTGGCCGGCTGAAGCCATTCCGTTTTCTTGGATCAAGGCTCTGTTCGATCAGATGAAATTCGCGTATGGCGTCAAGTTCCTCGATCAGTGGTCGGGCATTCCGCTCAGCGACGTCATGCGGCATTGGGCGAAGAAATTGAAGCCGTTGTCCCGGGATGAATTGACCATTGGCTGGACGAGCCTGGAAACATTGGCGTGGCCGCCGACGCTGCCAGAGTTCATTAAGTTGTGCCGGCCGGTCGTTGATCCGGTGGTGGCGTTCCACGAGGCGCTTGAGCAGGGCGGCCGGCGTGAGCGGGGCGAGCAGGACGAGTGGTCGTCGCCGGCGGTCTACTGGGCCTGGCGCAAGATCGGCGCCTACGATTTCACGCACCTGGCGTATGTCGCTTTGAAGGCTCGGTGGGAGGCGGCGCTGGCGGCGGAGATGGCGAAGGCGGACCCCGCCCCGATCCCGGCCCAGATGGTGGCGCTGGCGGCGCCGGGCAAGACGGCGCTGTCGAGCGACAAGGCGCAGCAGCTGCTGGCCGATTTCAAGACCAAGGGAATGGGGCGGTCGGCGATGGTTGGCGACGATGGTCGGAACTGGGCCCGGAAAATATTGGAACGGAAAGCGCGGGGCGAGTCGATGGCGATCGCCCTTTGGGAAACGGCGGAACATGCATTGGGGATGCGATGAGAGTAGCTAGCAAAATTGAGGTGAGTGCGTTCCATAGGCCCGAGCCATTGGATTTGTGCCTGGATATCTGGATGCAGTGGCAGCGTCGCAACGATATGGGTCTTGGTTGGCGCGGCCGGGCTGCCTTGTATGAGGGGGAATCGGCGGCCGACTCCGAGCAGCTGTACGACAATATGGATAGCAACGCGGCCGAAGCGGTTGAGGCGGTGATGGGTGGACTGCCGCGCCATCTGGATTGGGCGATACGCAGGCGATGTGGCATCGCAACCGTTTGGCGCTTTCCAAACCTGGATTTCGCGCAGGCGCTGGCCGAGGCGGAGGGTGAGCTTAAAAAGAAATTGAAAAATAATATTGCAACTCGTAATTTCTTTGTTTAGAATCCGTACCCAGACGGGTTCTTCACGTCTAAAGCTTTTAAAAGGCCTCGCTCAATGCGGGGCTTTTTGCATTTGTGCGCCAGATTTCCAACTGCGAAAGAGGTGATCCAGTCTGACCCGCGCCATAAGCGGCGTCTACAGGTTGCGCGATTCGTTTGCCCGCCAAGTGCGGGCTTTTTTACATGAGGCCGGCCATGTGGTTTCCCGTCATCCTGTTGATCCTGCTGAGCCCCGCCCGTCCGGTGCCGGCCCAGCCTGCGCCGCGCGCTGCGGTACCCGCCACCTGGCCCTACAAATGACGCCGCGCAGCTATCGAGACATGATCGTGCGCGCCGTCGCGGCGCCTGACGGTCAGCTGCTCGACCTGCTCGCGGCGCAGTTGGCCGACGCGGAGCGGGCTAAGGAGATCCTACAGGCGAAGGGCTATCGGCCGGATGGCCGGTCTGCCAGCGCCGTGGCGCGGTTGGTTCCCGATGCGTTGATGGCCGGCCAGGCATATGCCAAGAGCTGCGCCTAGGCCGTGTAGTTGTCGGGGGTGCAAGACACTGGTATCGGATGGAAGTGGACGGTGCGCGGCTCACCCGCGTGATGCATGGATCAAGACGACTCCGGTCAAGCGCATCACGGGCCGCCGGCTTCAATCGATGCGCGCCAGGCTGTTCGCCCGCTCGCCGTTGTGTGAAGAGTGTTTGCGGCAAGGGCGCGCCGTCGTGGCGACGCAGCGCGATCACATCATTCCGCTCGCCGAAGGTGGCGTGGATGACGAGACGAACGAGCAGGCTTTGTGCGATGCCTGCCATGAAACGAAAAGCTTGGCCGAGGCGCAGCGCGGGCGGCGGCGCAAGTCGTGAAATTTTTTCGGGAGGGGTGGGGCGGGTCGAAAGTCTGCGCTCGCCACAGCGGAAACCGTCAGCTTAACTGGGATTTTATGGAAAGCGAAAACTACCCCCTGGGGGTTTAAGCCCAGCCCATATCGAGGGACAGCATGGACTCAAAAATGAATTTCAGCGCGGCGCTGCCGGCGGTCGGAGCGTCGAGCGTCAGGTCGGCTGGAGTTGAAACAACGTCGCCAGACCCGCCGCCGGTGATCGGACTAAAGGACAACGAGGTCGAGGTCTACCAATACATTTGCGCCTCGCTGCGCGCGGCCGGCGTTGAGCATCTGACCGCCGGCATGCCGCTGGCGATCATCGTGCGCACCTTCGTCGACTGGATCGCGGCATCTGAAGAGTGCGCCGAAAAGGGGCGCTCGCAAATTTCCAAAACCGGGTGGGCGACGCCGACACCGTGGGCCGACGATGAAAAGCGGCTCAAGATGGAGCTCGGCCAATGGCTGCCAAAAGCATGTTTGACGATACCGTCGCTGGCGCGGGTCCGCAAGGACACGGGCGAAAAGGGCGGCCAGGACGACCTGTTCGGCGATCTCGTAAGCCACGCCATCAACTCACCCGCAAGAAGCTCGACGCACTGACGCCGGCGGTGCTGCACGAGTGGGACGAGGCCTACGGCCTGCCGGTCCTGCGCGGCGATATCGCTTCCTGCCGGTTCGTGTACCTGGCGGTCCAGCGCCACTACGAGGATCTGGTCAAGGGGCCGGCGCGCGGATTGGCGTTCGTGCCGGCCCACGGCTGGCACATCATCGAGTACATCGAGAAGTTCTTCGTCCACATCAAGGGGCCGCTGGCCGGCAAGCCGATCCTGCTCGACCCCTGGCAAAAGTTCTGGACCGCCGTCCTGTACGGCTGGCGCCGGGCCGCCGACGGCGCGCGTCGCTTCAACCGCGGCTACGAGGAGGTGGCGCGCAAGAACGGCAAGAGCACGTGGAAGGGTCCGCAGGGAGCCTACCTGTTTTCGATGGATGGCGAGATCGGCGCCGAGGTCTACGCGGTAGCGACGACGCGGGCCCAGGCGATGACAGTGTTCAAGCCGGCGTTCGACAACATCAAGCGCTGGGTGCGGCGCTCGCCGGGGATCGCGAAATCGTTCAAGGTGTACGGCGGCCTGAACCAGGAAAAGGTCGAGCTCGACAGCTCGGTGTTCGCGCCGCTGCCGGCCAACGCGGAGAATCTTGACGGCCTGAACCCGAGCGCGATCCTGTTCGACGAGCTGCACGCGCAGAAGCACCGCGACGTGTGGGACGTGATGGAATCGGCCCTGGGCGCCCGGCTGCAACCGCTGCTGTCGGCGATCACGACGGCCGGCTTCATCCTCGACGGCATCTGCACTGAGATCCGTGCCTACCTGATCTCGGTGTTGGAGGGCAAGCGGGTGGACGACGCCTTCTTCGGCTACATCTACACGCTCGACGAGGGCGACGATCCCTTCGACGAGGCCACCTGGTACAAGGCCAATCCCGGCCTTGGCAAGAGCAAGACGCTCGAATACATGCGCGGCATGGCCAGAAAGGCGGCCGCGCTGCCCGGGGCCAAGGCCAATTTCCTGACCAAGGACCTGAACATCTGGTGCAACAGCGCCGACGGCTGGTTCGACATCGGCGTGTGGGACAAGGGCGGAAAGAAGTTCGACCCGGAGATGCTCAAGGGCCGGCGCTGCTTCGGCGGCCTCGATCTCGGCTCCACGCGCGACCTGACGGCCTACTCGCTGGTGTTCCCGCCCGACGAGGACGGCGGCGACTGGCATGTGCTGGTGTGGTTCTGGTGCCCGAAGGACAAGATCGACTCCGAGGAGCACGACGACGCCGCGCCCTATAAGAAGTGGGAGGCGGCCGGCTGGATCACTGGCACGCCCGGCAACGTCACCGACTATAACCCGGTGCGCCAGCGCATCCTCGAGTCGATGAAGGAATACGACGTCGCCGAAATCGGCTTCGACCGCTGGAACGCACTGCAGTTAGCGAACGAGCTGCTCGAGCTCGAGGTGCCGCTGGTCGAGGTGCCGCAGAACACAGGCGGCATGTACCCGGGAAGCAAGCGCCTGGAGGAGCTGGTGTACGGGCTGCTGCTGAAGCACGGCGGCAATCCGGTCCTGCGCTGGTGCGCCGCCAACACCGCGTTGCTGTTCGATTCGAACGGCAACTACCGGCCCGACAAAAAGAAGTCCAACGCCAACGGACGCATCGACGGCGTGGTGGCCACGGTCATGGCGCTGAGCCGTGCGATCGCTGGCTCGGCGCAAGAGGAATCATTTTGGGAGTGAATCAAGTGTCATTTTTAGACCGAGTCCTACCGTGGCGCAAGAAAGGCATGTCCACGCTGGACCTGTTCCGGCAGATTTACGGTGGGAAAGCGTCGAAATCCGGCCCAAGCATCACCCTGGATAGCGCGTTTAGGGTGTCCACCGCGTTCGCTTGCCTGCGCGTCATCTCCAAAGGATGTGCACAAGTTCCATTCAAGCTGTTTCAGGAGTCGGAAATTGATGGGCTGAAGAGGATATTTCCCGCCAAAAACCACTCTCTATACGACCTGACGGCGACCATGCCGAATGGCTGGACCACCTCATTCGAGTTCCGTGAAACGCTGGCCTTGCACGCGGCGCTCGGCAATGCGTACGCCTTCAAAAACAAGGTGTTCGGCGGGAAAATTGCCGAGCTGATCTTGCTTAACCCGGGCTGGGTCAAGAAAGAGCAGCTCGACGATTACAGCATCGTCTACCGCGTCACGGGAAAGAGCGGAGCGGTCCAGGATTTTCCCGCCGAGGCGATCTGGCATGTGCGCGGCCCGAGCTGGGATGGCGTGGCTGGCTTGGATATCCTCGACATGGCGCGCGAGGCGCTGGGACTGTCGATTGCCACCGAGGAAACGCACTCGAAGCTGCACGCAAAAGGCGTGCGGCCGACCGGGACATACACCGTCGAGGGGGCGCTCAACCCGGAGCAGTACAAGTCGCTCAAGTCGTGGATTGAAAAGGAATTCGCGGGGGCGGAAAACTCCGGCGCTCCAATGATTCTCGATCGCGGCGCCAAATGGCTCGCGCAAAGCATGTCCGGACTGGACGCGCAGCACCTGGAGACGCGCCGGTTTCAGATTGAGGAGGTTTGCCGGTTCTTCGACGTGCTGCCGATCATGGTGTCGCACAGCGATAAAACGGCCACATTCGCCAGCGCGGAGGCGTTCTTCGATGCCCACGTCAAGCACACGCTGTCCCCTTGGTATGCCCGCATCGAGCAGTCGGCGGACTGCCACCTGCTAACCAAGAAAGAGCGCGCAAGCGGCCTGTATTTCAAGTTCATGGCAAGCGGGCTGTTGCGCGGATCGGCGAAAGACCGCGGCGAGTATTACGCGAAGGCGCTGGGATCCGGCGGATCGACCGCATGGATGACGGCCGACGAAGTTCGCGCACTGGAAGAGTTGAACCCGATGGGCGGCGCGTCTGCGCTGATGCCTGTCGCCACGAATATTGCACCGCAAGGAGTAGCAAATGGCACATAAGACGCTTGATTTCCGCTTCGAGCTGAAGGCGCCGAAGGACGATGGCACCTTCGAGGGCTACGGCTCGGTTTTCAACATCGTCGACGGCGGCGACGACATCGTCCTACCCGGCGCCTTCACCGAATCGCTCGCCGCGCAAAAAGCCGCCGGACGGCTGCCGGCCATGCTCTGGCAGCACCGCCAGGCCGAGCCGATGGGGGTCTACACCAGCATGGAGGAGGACGCCGTCGGCCTGAAGGTCGTCGGCCAGCTGGCGCTGAAGACGGCGCGCGGCGGCGAGGCGTATGAGCTAATGAAGATGGGTGCCCTGTCCGGCATGTCCATCGGCTACATGACGCGCGACGACAGCTGGGACCGCGTGACCGGCGTGCGCTCGCTGAAAAAACTCGACCTATACGAAGTGTCGTTGGTCACCTTCCCAATGAACGACGCATCCCGGGTGTCGTCGGTGAAGAGCATCGAAACACTGGTAACCATTCGCGACGCGGAAGACTTCCTGAGAGAGTCAGGCCTATCCCGCAGCGCAGCCGTGGCGTTCATCGCACGGGTCAAGAGCCTTGGACAGAGCGATTCTGACGAAGGCGGAATGCAGCAAATCGTTGAGGCGCTCAAGCGCCGAAGCGGGGTATTCGCCGCATAAGCGAACCGCCGAATCCACAATCCAGCCGCCTCGAGCGGCTTTTTTTATATCTAAAAGAAAGGCATCAAATGAAAAAGAGTCGCATTGTTGGCGTCCTCCTGTTCGCCGCAGCCACCATGTTGTTCGGCCCAGCGTTCGTGGTCGATCCATCGCTTGCCAATTCGCTGTTCCGGCACCTGGGCGGGGCTGACGTGCTCGGCGCCGCCGGCATGGGCGCCATGGCGCTCGGCGCGATGGGTGAAACCACCATCCTCGACATCAAGAGCCTGATCGAGAAGCAAGGCCAGGCGTGGGAAGAGCATAAGAAGACCAACGACGACCTTATCAAGGCGAAGGCTGACGGCAAGGCGGTTGCCGACCTCGAAGCCAAATTGGCAAAGATCGGCGCCGACATGGACAACATCTCCGAGCTGAAAGCGCAGTTCGAAGAAATCATGACCAAGCTGAACCGGCCTGGCGCCGGCGGCAAGGCCGACGAAACCGCTGCCGCCGAAATCAAGGGCTTCAACGCCATGATCCGGGCCGACTTCCAGTCGAAGGGCAAGCCGATCCCGGCCGAACTGAACGCCGACCAGTACGCGCAATACAAGAGCGCCTTCTTCAAGCTGGCCGCCGGCGTGACCATCGATTCCCTGTCGGGCGACGAGCGCAAGGCCCTCTCCGCCGGCAGCGACCCGGACGGCGGCTACATGCTGCCGCAATCGACCGTCGGGCGCATGGTCACCAAGATCTTCGAGCAATCGACCATGCGCCAGCTGGCGAACGTGCAGACCATCAGCACCGATAAGCTCGAAGGCATGGTCGACAACAACGAGGCCGACGCCGGCTGGGTCAGCGAGATTGGCACCCGCTCCGACACCGGCACGCCGCAGGTCGGCAAGTACGAGATCCAGGCGCACGAGATGTACGCGATGCCGAAGATCAGCCAGAAGCTGATCGACGACGCGGCCACCGACGTCGAAGGCTGGCTGGCCAGCAAAGTCTCCGACAAGTTCGCGCGCGTCGAGGGCGCCGGCTTCACGACCGGCAACGGCGTCGGCAAGCCGCGCGGCCTGTTCGCCTACGACACCGCCGCCACCTCCGACGACACCCGCGCCTGGGGCATGTTCGAGCACATCAAGACCGGCGCCAACGGCGCGTTCCACACCACCAAGGCCGACCCGCTGCAGGAGCTGATCGGCGCCTTCAAGGACCAGCACCTGCAGAACGCGCAGTTCCTGATGCGCCGCGAAATGCGCACCGCGATCCGCAAGATGAAGGAGGCGACCAGCGACCGCTACCTGTGGGAGCCGAGCCTGCAGGCCGGCCAGCCGGACCGCCTGCTCGGCTACGTGGCCCGCATCGACCAGTACGTCCCGGCCATGGCCACCGACTCGCTGTCCCTGGCATTCGGCGACTTCAAGGAGGCCTACACGATCGTCGACCGCATCGGCGTGCGCACCCTGCGCGACCCGTTCACCGCCAAGCCGTACGTCGTGTTCTACAGCACCAAGCGCACCGGCGGCGGCGCCGTCAATTTCGAGGCGGTCAAGTTCCTCAAGCTCGCGGCCTAATCAACCCGGCCCGCCTGGCGCGGGCCAATTCCCGAAAGGCACATCATGTCCTGCTGCAATAGCGATTTGCACAATAATATCCACCCCCGCCGCGCGATCAGCCCGGTTTCCGTCGCCGACACCACCGCCCAGGTGTCGCAGATCATCGACATGCAGGGCTATGGCGCGCTCGAGTTCCTCATCTCGACCGGCCCGATCGCCGACGTCGACGCCACCTTCACCGTCCTGGTCGAGGATGGCGACGCGGCCAACCTGTCCGACGCCGCCGCCGTGGCCGACGCCCAGCTGCTCGGCACGGAACTGCTGGCCGGCTTCCAGTTCGACGACGACAACGAGGTGCGCAAGATCGGCTACGTCGGCATCAAGCGCTACGTCCGCCTGACGATCACCCCGGTGGCCAATGCCTCCGCCGCGCTGCTGTCGGCCGTGGCCGTGATGGGCAGCCCGTCCATCGTGCCGACCGCCAATCCACCGGTTTAATCCGCGCCGGCCAGACCGGGGCGCCTGACGGGCGCCTTTTCTATCGAGGAACGCATGGGCTTGAAACTCATTACGGGGCCGGCCTCCGAGCCAATCACAACCGCCGAGGCCAAGGCGCATCTGCGGGTTGACGGTGCCGACGACGACGCCTACATCGGCGCGCTGATCGCCGCGGCGCGCCAGGGCGCCGAGCACATCACCGGCCGCGCGCTGATGCCGCAGACGTGGGAAGCGACATTCGAGCGCTTTTCCTGCGCGCTGCGCCTGCCGAATCCGCCTCTCGTGTCGGTGGCGAGCGTCAAATATCTGGACGGCGCCGGCGCGCTGCAAACGATCGATCCGGCGATCTACGAGATCAACGATTACGCCGAGCCAGTCGAGATCCGGCGCGCGCACGGCGCGACGTGGCCCGCCACGCTATGCCACGAAAACGCGGTCGTCGTGCGCTACGCATGCGGCTACGCGAACGCGGCCGCCGTGCCGCAGGAAATCAAAGCGTGGATGCTGCTGCGCATCGGCCTGCTATACGGATCGCGCGAGCCGGTTGTGATCGGCGCGCCAGTTGCCGAGATGCCTTTCGTTGATCGACTACTGGATGCCCACAAGATTTGGGGCTTCTGATGCGCGCCGGACAACTTGATCGGCGCATCACGATTCAGGCGCCAAGCATGGTCGACGGCGACTACGGCCCGCAGCCCGGCGGCTGGACGACGTTCGCGGCGCGCATTCCGGCGCAAGTGCAGGACGCCTTGCCGAGCAAATCGGAATCCGTCCAGCAGGGCTTGCGCATCGCCACGCGCCCGGCGCGCATCCGCATCCGTTACCGCGCCGGCATCACATCCGACATGCGCATCATCGTCCACGGCGCGACCGACCGCACGATGCAAATCACCGCCGGCCCGGCTGAAATCGGGCGGCGCGAATGGCTGGAATTCATGGCCGAGGAATTTAGCTCATGAGCGATCAAAACATCACCGGTGGGCGCGAGCTGGACGCCTTTTTGCAGCAATTCAGCGTGAAATTCGAGCGCAATGTCCTGCGCGGCGCGCTGCGCCAGGGCGCCAACGTCATCAAGGACGAGGCCAAGGCCAATCTGGCCGCGAGCGGCAGCGTCGTCAGCGGCGAGCTTGCGCGCGGCCTGAAAGTCTCGACGCGCAGCAAGGGTGGATCGGTCTATGCGAGCCTGAAAGCCAAGGGCAAGCATGCCCACATCGCAAACTGGATCGAGTTCGGCGTCAAGCCGCACGGCGTCAAGAAGGGCGCCAAGCGGGCAAGTGGAAAACTCCAAAACGGCACTTTGCATCCCGGCTTTGGAGATCAGCCATTCATGCGGCCAGCACTCGACGGGAAAAGCGCCGAGGCCATCGCCGCCGTGACCACCTATATCCGCAAGCGCTTGACCGCCGAGGGCATTAATGCGCCGGCGCCGGGGGGCGAATAATGGCCGTCCGAGCAATTCGCGCGCTGCTGGTCGCCAGCCCGGCGCTGGTCGCCATTGTCCCGGCCGCCAAGATCGTGTTTGGCGTCGTGCCGCAGGCGACCATCCTGCCGGCGATCAGCATCATGCACGTCTCGACGTTCCCCGAATCGACAATCGACGCGCAGAGCGCCGCAACGCTATCCACAAGCCGCGTTCAGGTCACGGCAATGGCGAAGGACTACGCGACGATCAAAGCGATCCTGGCGGCCTCCCGTCTCGCGTGTCAGTTCAAGCGCGGCACGCTCGGCGGCGTCAGCGTGGCCGCCATCACGGTCGATACGGTCGGCCCCGACTTTCAGAGCGATGACGCGCTGATTTTTTATCAATCGATCGATTTCAAGGTCACGTTCGAGCAGCCGAACCAGTAGTCAGCCAAGAATTTTCAACCAGCCCGCAATGCATCCGCTTGCGGGCTTTTTTACGTCTGAAGGAATCATATGTCCACCGCAAGCGGAATCTACAAACAGGTCGCATACAAGGAAGAAGTCACCTACGGCGTCGCGCCCGGCGCCGCGTCGGCGCAGTCGATCCGGCGCGTCACATCGTCGCTCGACATGACGAAAGACACGTACCAGTCGAACGAAATCCGCAACGATTTCCAACTGGCCGACTTCCGGCACGGGCTGCGCAAGGTCGGCGGCTCGATCAGTGGCGAACTGTCGGCCGGCACGTATGCCGACTTCATCGCCGCGGCGCTGAAAAAGGCGTTCACGGCGACGGCCGCAATCACCGGCATGTCGATCACCATTGGCGGCACCGCTGGCGCGTGGACGGCCACGCGCGCGGCCGGATCGTTCCTGACCGATGGCGTCAAAATCGGCGACGTGGTGGCGCTGACCGCCGGCGCGTTCAGCGCCGGAAACCTCAACAAGAACATCCTGGTCACGGCCGTCACGGCGCTCGTCGTCACCGGCCTGACGCTCAATGCGAGCTTGATGGTGGCGGAAGGCCCGATTGCTGCGGCGACGCTCACCGTGCGCGGCAAAAAATCGCTGATCCCGCAAACCGGCCACACGGATAAATCGTTCTCCATCGAACACTGGTATCCCGACGTGCCGACGAGCGAAGTTTTCACCGGCTGCAAGGTGTCGAAAGTGTCGTTCGGCCTGCCGCCGACCGGCATGGCGACGTGCGCAGTTGAGTTCATGGGCAAGGATTCCACAACCGCCGTCGGACAGTATTTCACCGCGCCGTCCGCCGTCACGACGACCGGCACGATGGCCGCCGTCAATGGCGTGCTGCGCGTGGCCGGCGCCACGGTGGCGAACGTCACCGGCCTGACCATCGACATCGCGGCGGCGCAAAGCGGCGAGCCGACAGTTGGCTCGAACACGGTCGCGTTCCAGGCCGCCGGCCGCGTCATCGTCACCGGCCAGATCACGGCGACGTTCGACTCGACCGCGATGCGCGATGCGTTCTACAACGAGACGGAAATCAGCCTGTACGCGGCATTCACCGCCGACAACTCGGCGCTGTCCGACTTCGTGGCGTTCGGCCTGTCGCGCATCAAGGTCGGTGGCGCATCGAAGGACGACGGCGAAAAGACGATCACGCAGACCATTCCATTCCAAGCCCTGCTGAACACCGCAGGCGGCGCTGCTCTGGCGTCAGATATGACAACAATTTCCATCCAGGACAGTCAGGCGGCCTAATCGCCGCACTCCCCAGCACCGAACGATCCGATGTCGCCCTTTCGCGGGGCGCGCCGGATCGTAACGGGCATTTTTATCACTCCCGCGAAAGAAGAAAACATGAACATCGAAAAAGACGTAAGCAACCTGGCATTCAAGCTGATCAACACCCTGGACATCGACGCCTACGAAGACGCGCCGACCGGCAAGCTGGTCATCCTCGACCCGAAAACGCAGGCGCCGACCGATTCGCACATCATCCTGGCGAGCCCCGAGCATGAATCGCGCAAGCGCCTGGACTTCGCGCGCACCCGCCAACTGCGCCAGGAGTTCTCGGCGACCGGCAAGATGGCAGTCGCCGATCCGCTGGACGAGTACGACGAGGCGACCGATTACCTCGTCGCCGCGACGCTCGGCTGGAATCTGACGCAGGCCGGCGCGCCGCTGGAATTCTCGCCGGCCGCCGCCCGCAAACTGTACGTCGATCCGAAAAAGCAATGGCTGCGCGCCCAGGCGTTGGCCGGCATCCGCAAGACCGAGCTTTTTATCGAGAGCTCCGCAAAAGCCTAGCGGAGTGCTGCCGCGCCGAGTTCGAGCTTTCGGCGCGACAGGGTGACGGCGCCAGCTTGCGAACCCACTTGCAGCGGCTGGCGAAGAACACTGGCAAGGTCGATCCCCGCCTTGCCATCGAATGGCCGGCGCTGGGCCTGCCGATCTGGAACGAGTTCAAGCGGCTCGGGCGGCCGCCGTCGATGAATGGAATCGAGCCAATCGGGGCGCTGCAAATCGACGCGCACCAGCGGGTCTATCGCATCCGGTTCACCGACTGGGAGTTGGACACGATTGCGATGTTCGACGCAATAGCGATGGAAGTGATGAGCAAGCAGAGGTGACCAGCCGCAACGCCGGGAGGATCGCCACCTTCCCGTATTGCTTTTCGCGTATCATTTCCTGAAATAACTTTTGGGGAATCGAATGAAAAGATCGTTCGCGCTCGCCGTAATGATGGCGGCAAGCGGAGTATGTTTTTCCGATGATTTAACGTGGATTTGCCAAGATGCGAACGGGGTAGAGGTCAGGGCTGCAAAATCAGCGCTAGTCGGATACTGCTGGAAAGATCCATCAATTGCCGAGAATCCGGGCGCGCGAAAGCCGGTAGCGCGGTCAAAGGCTGAAGTTCGATATCTCAAGCAAGGCCCAGAAAAGGCGCGCAATGCCGTTCTGGCGATGCTAAAAGATGCCGACTCGGCGAAATTTAGAAACGTTCGATCCGTTGGTGATGGGCTATTTGTGTGCGGCGAGGTGAATGCCAAAAATTCATACGGCGGATATGTCGGGTTTAAAAAGTTTTACTTTGATTGGCCCGATGGCCTCGCAAACATTGACGGCGTAGATGGGTATGTCGAATATGTTTTTTCTGAAAAATGCAATGAGTAAGTAAGTAAAAGCCAGCCTAACCCGCTGGCTTTTTCATTTCAGCACAGCCACCTTCGGGTGGCTTTTTTTATGGGCGGTCGAAATGGCAGTTATTGGCGAAATGGAAATCCGACTGCGGGCCGACATTGCGCGTTTGCAGCGCGACATGGACAGCGCACGCCGCGTGGTGGGCGACGCCACCGCAGGAATGAGCCGGGCGGCCGACGCTGCAAAAATGGCAATTGCCGGCATCGCGTCCGGCATCGGCCTGTCGCAGATCATCGCGATGGCCGACTCCTACGCCAAATTCACCGCCCAGCTAAAGCTCGCCACGCTCTCGGCGCGCGAGTACGGCATCGCCATGGACGACGTTCGGCGCATCGCCACCGTCGCGCAGCAAGACCTGAATTCGACCGGGGTGCTGTACGCCAAAATTGCCAACGGCACGCGCGAACTCGGGATCGCGCAAAAGCAGGTTGCCGCGATCACCGAAGTCGTCAACCTGTCGCTGAAAGTGTCGGGCGCGACCGCCAACGAGGCCAGTTCGGCGCAATTGCAACTGTCCCAGGCGTTCGCCTCCGGCACGCTGCGCGGCGAAGAATTCAACGCCGTGAATGAAGCGGCGCCGAGGTTGATGCTGGCCTTGGCGGACGGCATCGGCGTGCCGGTCGGCGCGCTCAAGAAAATGGCCGAAGAGGGCCAAATCACGTCGAAAATCATGGCCGACGTGCTGCCGAAAGCGCTTGAAAAAGTTACCGCCGAGGCGAAGCAAATCCAGACCATCGGCGGCGCCTTTCAAGTGCTAAAAAACAACCTCATGGAAATGGTGGGCGTGCAAGCCAACGCCAGCGGCGCCGTGTCGGCGCTGACCGGCGCAATCGGCCTGCTAGCCAATAACCTTGGGCTGCTGGCGGGCACAATCGCCACCGTTATGGCCGCAAAACTTGGCGCCTGGATCGGTGCGCTTGTTGTTGATACATATAAGCAGGTCGCAGCCAGTATGGCGGCTCGCGCCGCGACCATCGCCGCAGCTGAGGCTGAGGTTGCAAGCGTCGGGGCAAAGCTTGCACTTCTTGGGGCCACCCAATCCATGATTATCGTTGCGCGTGAAGAGTCGATTGCCAAGTTGGCGTCATCGCAGGCAAGCATTGCTTCGGCTCAAACGGCCATTGCTGCCGCGACTGCGGCTGGCACTCAAAGCTTCGCGCTGCGCGCCCTTCGCCTGGCCACAGCAGAGCTTACTGTCGCGGAAGCCGCTCGCGCAGCAATGGTTGCGGAATTGGCCATGCTGGGCCAGCAGCAGGCGCGCGTTTCGGCTCAGGTGACGGCTGCCACCATCGCGCAAACTGCTGCGCAGAACGCGCTGACGGCCGCAACCGGCGCTGGCGGCGTTGCTGCGGGCCTCGGGGCTCGCGCCCTTGGGCTGCTCGGCGGTCCGATTGGCGCGGTTATCACGCTGCTCGGACTCGGCGCGACCGCGTGGATGGTATGGGGCAATAAAGCCAAGGAGGGTACCGACAAGGCGACCGCTGCCGTCGATGAAAGCACGACCGAGGCCATCGCGCGCCTCGACAAGCAAATCGCCAAGCTCAATGAGCGCAACGCGCTGTTAAACGCGAAGCCTGAATTGAAGGGCATGAATCAGGCGGACATCGACATCCTTGCCAGGACAAACGCGGAAATAAATGACGCAAGAAATGGCGTCGGCAAGTACGCAAAAACATCGTCGTTCATGCGCCAGGTGGCAGAGGTTACGCTTGTGCGCGAATACACCGAAGTGCTGGGGCGGGCAGCATCTGCGCACCGAAAAGTCACCGAAGCCGCCAATGGCACGCGCGATACGCAGATTGCAGATTGGTACGGCAAAAACGGCACGCAAGCGCAGAAACTCGCCGCCGAACTGGATGAGTTGCGCAAAAAATTTGGCGAATTGCCGCCCGCAATGGAGGCCGCTGTTCGCGCCAAATACGTCGACAAAAGCGCCGTTGCAGGCATCAAGGCCGAGCAGACCGCCTACCAATCGCTGATGACGACCATCGGCGAAAAGATCGCCGCCGGCAAGTTGGAAATTTCCGGCTACGACCAATTGAGCGAGTCGCAGAAACTGACGATCAAGCTCGACGCCGAGATCGCAGCTGGGAAAAGCAAACTGACGCCGCAAAGCATCGCGCTCGCCCGCGCCGGAATCGCTGAACGCGCTGAGCAAGAAAAGACTATCGCCACCAACAAGCGCGTCATCGAGCAAGCCGAGGAAATGGCGAAGATTCAGGCCGAATACGCCGAGCGCATCGGCAAATCGGTTGAGACGGCGATCAAAGAGGCTGACGCGGCCGAGGAATCTGTCCGCACCTTCGGCATGACCAAGAGCGCCATCGAGGCGTTGACACTGGCCCGCATGGAAGATGAGCTGGCGCGCCTGCGCGG
>JACMLV010000679.1 GCA_014379395.1 Burkholderiaceae bacterium | reverse complement strand
TCGGCGGCATAGCGAAAGCGCGCCCGCTCTTGGGCGAGCGGACGCCAGCGCGCGGGAATCGTCACGCTGGCGCCGTCGACGCCAAGGGCCGGCATGCCGAGCGCGCCGGCCCGGCCGTGGGGCGCCAGGCCCATCACCTTGCCCTCGTTGCCCTCGCCGGGGAAGATGGCCTGGGTCAGCAGGAAGTAGAACATGCCGAGCCCGACCAAGCGGGCGTCGTCGCGGTCCCACAGCTGCTTGCCGACGCAGTCGATGCGCTCGCGGTCGGCGCGGTAGAACGAGGACACTTCGCGCCAGTCTCGCGGCGCCGCCGCCGCGCCGTCCCAGCGCTCGGTCAGCTCGGCCACCGGGCTGCCTTGGCCGTCGACGATCATCACCGCCGCCTCCTGGAACGGCGACGGCGGGAACGCGCTGTAGGCGTGGGCCAGGTGGTGCGAGAGGCGGGCGCGGCGCCAAGCGGGCGCCAGCAGGGCGGCCTCGGCCAGTTCGCGCTCGTGTTGCGGCAGGCGCGCGAGCTCGGCGTCCGACGAATAGCATTCGACCAGGATGTCGACCGGGCGCTCCGGCCACGGCAGGCGCGGCCGGTAGAAGTCGCGCACGTCGCCCAGCGCGCCCCAGTGGTGCTTGCGGCGCGTCAGGCGCTCCTTCTGGATCGCCCACAGCAGTTGCGCGCCGCGCATCAGGCAGGCGCTGGCGTCCTGGGTGCGGTTCAGGCCGAGCACGATCGGGGCGTCGCTCATCGTCTTCTCCTGGTGGGGCCGGCGGCGGCTTATCGGTTGGAGCGCGCCGCGCCGCGATTGGTTCGCCGCCCGCCATTGCCGGCTAGCATGACGCGCACTGGGCGGTATTGCGCCCGGGCAGCACCGGTGGCGCCGCTTCTGCGATGGCTCAATAAAAATCGCCGCAGGGCATCGCGGGCGTTCGCGGCCCGTCCTATAGTGACGTGGTATTTCGATACGAAACCAGTGCGGCCTTCGGCTGCAAGGAGAGATTCGCCAATGAGCGTCGGTCTCGATCAATCAGGCGCCGCCCTGTCCGCCGACGCCTTCAGCGATCGCCTGCGGATTTCGCGCGGCGACGGCAACCACATCTGTTCGGCGCCCCGGCCCGGGCCTGCTACGAGCTGCCGCAGGCGTTCCGCTCCGCCACCGGCAGCGATTTGTCGGACGATGAGCCATCCGCCGAGGCTGCCCGGAACGTCTTGCGCGCCGAGCTTGGCTGCGGCCTGCGCGACGTGAACAGCCATGACAACGGCCGCGGCCGCGGCGGCGATGGCAGCGGTCCGCCGACGGCCGATTCGAGCGGCTGCTTCATCGTCGCCGCCAGCACCGGCTCGCCGCAGTCGGCCGAGGTGCTGCAATTGCGCGCCCTGCGCGAGCGGGTCGCGGCCGGGTCAGCGCTAGCGGCCGGGCTGATCGACGCCGTCCACGCCGATTACTGTTGCTTCAGCCCGCCCATCGCGGCCGAGATCGACAAGGCGGCGTCGGCGCGCCAGGCTGTGCTGTGGGTAGTGGTGCGGCCCTTGCTGGCCTGGTATGCGCTGGCCGGCGCGCTGGCCTTCGAGCACGCCGACCGCAAGGCCGTCAAGCGGGCCGCGCGCGCATTGGCGGGCTCCTGCCCGCGCCTGCTCGGCAAGCGCATAGTAACTAGTCTGCTCGACACGCTGCGCAAGGGGGAGGCGCTGCCGCCGGACGCGCCGGCGCTGCTGCGCCGCTTCGCGCCGCAAATCGCGCTGGCGGCCACGCTGCCGCTCACCGCCTGGGCGATCCTCGACGCGCTAGCGCTGGCTTGGAACGCCGGTGCGCATCAGCGTGACGCGCAAGAGGCGGTGGCGCGCTGGCTGGGGGCGGCGCCGCTGGAGGCGTTGCCGCTGCC
>JACMLV010000081.1 GCA_014379395.1 Burkholderiaceae bacterium | reverse complement strand
GCGGAAGTAGCCGGGCGCCGCCGCGCCGCTGGTCAAGACGCCGGCGCCCGGCTACTTCCGCCTGATGCTGGGCGACTTCGAGGTGACCGCGCTCAGCGACGGCACCATCGAGCTGCCGATGAACAAGCTGCTGACCAACACGACGCCGGAAAAAGTGGACCGCGCCTTGAAAAAGGCCTTCCTGAAAAGCCCGCTCGAAACCTCGTTCAACGCCTACCTGATCAACACCGGCAACAAGCTGGTGCTGGTCGACGGCGGCGCCGGCAAGCTGTTCGGCAGTCCCAACCTGGGCCAGGTGCTGGCCAACCTGAAGGCCTCCGGCTACCAGCCAGAGCAGGTCGACGAGATCTACCTCACGCACATGCACGTCGACCATGTCGGCGGCCTGAGCGTGGACGGCCAGGCGGTGTTTCCGAACGCCGTCGTGCGCGCCGCCAAGCACGAGTCGGACTACTGGCTCAGCCCGGAAAATCTGGCGCGCGCGCCGGCCGACCAGAAGGGCTTTTTCGAGGGCGCGGTGGGGTCGATGACGCCCTACGTGAAGGCCGGCAAATATCTGCCGTTCGAGGGCGACGTCGAGTTCTCGCCCGGCTTGCGCTCGTCGGCCCGGCCCGGCCACACCGCCGGCCACACCAGTTATATCGTCGAGAGCCGCGGCCAGAAGCTGGTCCTGATCGGCGATCTGGTCCACGTTGGCGCGGTCCAGTTCGCCGAACCGGGCGTGACCATCGCCTTCGACACCAACGCCAAGCAAGCGGCCGCCACGCGCCGCAAGGCGTTCGCCGAGGCGGCCCAAAGCGGCGACCTGATCGGCGCGGCCCATCTGTCGTTTCCGGCCCTCGGCCACGTGCGCGCCAGCGGCAAGGCCTTCGAGTGGTTGCCGGTCAACTACACGCAGATGCATTAATCGCGGCGCTCGCTCGCGGACGCGAAGCCAAAGGGGCGCTGGCCCCTTTTTTCATTGTTGCCGGCCTTAATGCCCGGGCCGGCAGGGCCGAAAAGGCGCGCCCTTGATGTCCGCCAAACGCCCGCATCGCGCATTGCGCACGCCAGCGCGACTGAACGCGGCGCTTTGCCCCCCATGCTAATCTCAAGCTCGTGGTCCCGGACTTGCGCGCCGGTTCGCCGCCACAGATCCCGGCTTTGCTCCGGGCATTTTTTTGCCGGCTTGGGTAGTTGCTTTTCAATATCGTCCATTTGTAGGTGATTCGGTACGCGCAATTGGAAAGGGGCGCATGCGAAAAAGAGCGTTGTTGTGCGTGGCGTTGGGCGGGGCCGCCAGCCCGGTGTGGGATGACTGGGACGTGTGCGTCGCCCCCAACCTCAAAGAAGCGGTCCGGGCCTTGCGCGCGCGGCGCTTCCCGGTCGGCTTGTTGCTCGGCCTGGGCGCCGACCCGGCCCTGGAAATCGGCGAGTTTTTGCACCACAACTGGTCGATGCAGTGGGTCGGCGTGTTCAACGCGCCGCTGTGGGACGCGCCAGTGTGCCGCCGCCTGGCGCTCGAGCATCTGTGCGACTTCCACACCGAGCCGGTCGATCCGGCGCGGCTGCGCCAAACGCTGGGCCACGCCTACGGCTACGCGTTGCTGCGCGACATGCCGGAGTGCCCGGCCGGGTGCCAGCGCGACTTGGCGTTCAAGGGCCAGAGCGCGGCCATCGCGCGCTTGCGGCGCGAGATCGACAAGGTCGCCGGCGCCGCCGCGCCGGTGCTGATCTGGGGCGAAAGCGGCAGCGGCAAGGAACTCGCCGCGCAGGAGATCCACGCCCGTTCGGCGCGCGCGGCCGGGCCGTTCGTGCCGATCAACTGCGGCGCGATTCCGGCCAGCCTGGTGCACTCGGAATTGTTCGGCTACGAAAAGGGCGCCTTCACCGGCGCCGCGCAAAGCAAGCGCGGTCTGATCGAGGCGGCCTCCGGCGGCACCGTCTTCCTCGACGAGATCGGCGACCTGCCGATGGAATTGCAGTCCAATCTGCTGCGCTTCCTGCAGGAGAAAACCATCCACCGGGTCGGCTCGACCCAGGCCATCGCGGTCGACGCGCGCGTGATCGCCGCCTCGCACGTGAATTTGCAGCAGGCGGTGGCGCAGGGCCGCTTCCGCGAGGATTTGTATTACCGCCTCAACGTGCTGGCGCTCGACGTGCCGCCGCTGCGCGAGCGCAAGGAAGACCTGGTCTTGCTGGCGAACCATTTTTTCACCGAGTTTGGCGGCGAACGCGCGCCGCGCCTGAAGGGCTTCAGCGCCAAGGCCGTGCGGGCGCTGCTGGCGCACCAGTGGCCGGGCAATGTGCGCGAACTGATCAACCGGGTGCGGCGCGCGATGGTGATGGCCGACGGCCGCCTGATCGGGCCGGAAGACCTCGGCCTGGAGGCGCAGTTCGAGCGCATCGGCGTCGAGGCGCTCGACGGCATCCGCCTGCGCGCCGAGCGCGCCGCCATCGACGCCAGCTTGCACCGCAACGGCAAAAACCTGAGCCAGTCCGCGCGTGAGCTCGGTGTCTCGCGCATGACGCTATATCGCCTGCTGGCCAAGCACCGCATCAACGCTTCCTGAACCGCTCCCGTCTTTGTCCTATGAGTCCGTCGTTGCGCCCCTTGCGCAGCGCCGGCGGGTTGTTGCGCGCCGGGCGTCACGGCCGAGATACAGGCTGCCCGGCCGCAAAAGCGGTTCTCGTCGCCGTGCTAAGTGCTTGAATTTCATGATCATTTGGATAAGGCCGCGGCGGCCGTCGGCGCCGGCGCGCCGTCCGCCTGTCTCAAGCCTGTGACAGGTCGCGGACTTGCCACCCGGGCTGCGCGAGGCCGGCCGCGCCCCGCCCTCGTCGAATCGGAAATTCCCCCGTGTTTTCAATGGCTTATGCGCGCCGGCGCGGGCTGGCACCGGGCTTGCATTGAACGCTTTTGCTTAGCGTGCCCCGCCAAGTCAGATTGAGTCTTCATAAACTTCTCATAAAGGAATTGCGATGAACAAAACTCTACTCGCCGCAGCGATCGCCCTTGCCTTCAGCCTGAACGCGCAGGCCCAGGACCGGGCCACGGTGACGGCCAACGACCCGCAAGGCGACAGCACCCAGACCGCCACCAGCACGACGACGCAGTCGGGCGCCGGGCCGGCCGCCAACGACAACGCGACCGCCGCGCAGGACAACTCGAACAACTCCGACAATTCGGACAACTCGGATAATTCGGACAATTCAAATAATTCGAATAATTCGGACCAGAACAACGACAAGAGTACCGGCCAGAACAACAGCAGCGGCGCCGCGAGCGCGGGCGCGGCCGGTTCCGCCGCGGCCAACAACGGCGCCACCGCCACCTCCACCTTCACCAACAGCTTCAACACCTCGTCCGCGACCGCGGTTAGCACGCTGACCGGCACGGTGACGAACAATGCGATCAACAACATCGGCAATAACGCCAGCAACCTCGGCAGCGCCGACGGCGCCTCCGCCGCCGGCTGCGTCGGGGGCGCCGGCACCGGCGGCAACGCCAGGGGGGCCGGCGGCGCGGGCGCTACGGCGACCGGCGGGGCCGGCGGCGCCGGCGCGATCGGCG
>JACMLV010000678.1 GCA_014379395.1 Burkholderiaceae bacterium | reverse complement strand
TTCTGCAGGAAGCCGGCCCGCTCGCCTTCGGAATAGGTGAAATGCAGCGTGATCCAGGCGTAGGCCAAGAACAGCAGGAGGGCGGCGGCCAGCACGCCGGTCAGGGCGAACAGCAGGCGTTTCGGTGTGGTCAATGTCATGGTGGTGTTTTTCTTGTTGATGTGTTTGAAATTTTAATTTTTTTTGCCGGCTGCCCAGTTCAGGCCGAAGCCGTAGCGGCGGTCCATTTCCTCGTGGGCGCTGGTTTTGGCGCCGCCGCTGAAATACTCGACCAGCTTGGTCACCTGCAAATTGCCGCCCTGGTTGTCGAGCATGGCGATCGCGCACATGCGCTCGCTGCCGCCGCTGTCGAGCTGCACTTCGACCGCCGGCTGGCCCGGAATGTCGATCGTGACGATGCCGTCGGTGGCGGCCCAGTTCGGCACGCCCTCGTAGATGAAGGTGTAGATCAGCACCCGCTTGATCTGGTCGAAATGCACGCCGTTGATGTACAGGTTTTCGCCGCCGCTGACGCTGCCGGTGCGGTCGTCCGCCTCCAGGTGGATGTAGGGCGGCTTGTCGTAGGCGCCCCAGGTGTTGCCGAGCGCCTGCACCGCGCTCTTGGCGCCGTTGCTCATCTCGAACAGGCAGCCGATGTCGAGGTCCACGCCGCCGCCATTGGATGCGCCGGTTGTTTTGCCGAACAGCTTGCCGAGGAAGCCGCCGGCGTCGGCCGGCCGGGCCGACTTGGCTGCCTGGGGCGCGTTGCCGCGGTTCCAGTTCAGGTTGACGCGGATGCGCCCGTAGGCCTGGCCGGCCTGCTTGTCGAGCGAGACCTTGTCGCCGCGCTTTTCAAGCCGGATTTTCGACAGCGACACTTTCGGCGCCGCAGCCGCGGCGGGAGCGGGGGCCGGAGCCGGGGCCGGAGCGGAAGCCGCCTCGGTGCCGCCGAAATGCTTGAGCAGCGCCGACAGGCCGCCGGCGAAACCCTGGCCGACCGCGCCGAAGCGCCAGCTGCCGTCGCGCCGGTACAGCTCGCCGATGATGACGGCCTTCTCGTCGGTGAAATCGGCGCCCGAGAAGGCGAAATTGACGGCGGCCGGCTGGCCCAGCGTCAGGCTCGACTGGCCGAGCGCGCGCATGGCGCCGTCGCCGCCGAGGGCGGCGGTGAAAACCAGCTTGTCGATGCCGGCCGGCAGGCGCGCCAGATCGATCTGAAAGCTGGAGTTGCCGCTCAGCGTGACGGCGCCGTCGGGCGCGCTGCTCTGGTTGAAAAACACCATGTATCGGTCGTCCGACAGGCGGCCGCTGGCGTCCAGTCCGAAGCAGCTGACGTCGATTTCGAGCGCGCCGGCGGCGATCTCCAAGGTGACCGGAAACGCCGTGCCCAGGCCCAGTTCGGCCAGCTTGCCTTTTTGTCCGCGGGTGAAGTTGTTCATGATCTTGTCTCTCCTTGGTCGGTGATGGTTCGTGCGGGCGGCGCCGGCATCGCCGGCATCGCCGGCAGGTCGGCATCGTGCTCGGCCGCCGGTCCGGTGCGGATGCCGAGCTCGGCCTCGACGTCGGCGCCAGCATCGGGCGCGCCGGTTTGGCTAGCCCATTTATTAATATTATCATCCGGCTGGCGCATCCCGAACTGGCATGCCCGTTCGAGTATCTGCAGCGCCCACGGATGGTGGGTGGCCGCCTCGCACATCGACTCGCGCTCGCGGAACACGGCCGCGTCTTCCGGATCGACGATGCGCAGCGCCAGATCGACATCGTGCGGCGCGACTTGGTAGTGGCGCTCGATTTGCGCCACCTGCTCCGGGTGGATCGCGGTCTTGGCGACCAGCCCGTGGGCCAGATCCTGCGCCACCTCGGCGTCGAGCCAGTCGCGCTGGGCGATGTGCTCGAACACCGGCGCGCTCAGTTGAAAGCCGTGCGGGCGGAAGGTCGTCACGAGGCGCCCGATCACCTGGCCGAGCGCGGTCTGGTAGATGGTGCCGGTGGCCGGGCGGCGCAGGCCCAGCAGCGCCAGCAGGTCGTTGCCGCCGATGCGCAGCGCGAGGATGCGCGGGCGCACCTTCGGCGCGCTCAGCAGTTTGCGCAGGCGCTTCATCTCGTCGTCGTCGAACACCTCGGCCGTTTCCAGCGTCGGCATCAACAGGTGGGGGGTAGCGGCCAGCTGGCCGAAGTAGGCGTCGAAATTGCGGCGCGTGGTTTTCGGCAGCACGAAGCCGGTCAGCTTGTGCGCGCCCGGCATCGCCAGCACGCGCCCGAGCACCTCGGGATTGCGCACCCGCGCGAAGCGCAGCGTGCCCGATTGCTCGCTCATGTTGCGCAGCGCCAGCGACAGGTTGAACAGCGCGTAGCTGAGGTCGCGCTCGGCGATCGCGTCCTCCAGGCAGAAGATGACCGAGCGCAGCTGGCCGAGCTTGTCGCCGTTGGCGATCGCCAGCAGATCCTTGTGGGTGGTCGGCACGTACAGCGAGGCGCCCAGCGCCGGCTTGAGTTCGCAGTGTGGATTAGCCATCGACAGCACTCCTGATCAGGGCCACCGCCTGGTAGGGCAGGGCCGGTTCCACCGTCACCGGTATCGATTTTTCGCGCGCCAGCAGGCGCAGGTGCGCCACGTCCGGCGCGTCCGGGTCGCGCACGATCAGGCGCTCGGGCACGCGCCGCAGCAAGACCCGGGTCGCCTCGCCGATGCCCGGCTTGATCAGGTTGACGTCGGCGATGCCGTAGCGCTTGCGCGCCGCGTCCATGAAGGCGCGCGAGCGCGCCGCCATCGCCGGCGCGTCG
>JACMLV010000677.1 GCA_014379395.1 Burkholderiaceae bacterium | reverse complement strand
GGTCAGGGCCAGCGGGGCCAGGGTCACCTCGGCGGCGGTGCTGAACTTGCACGCCGGCGGCGCCGAGCGCAGCACGCTGCCGCGGGCGATGGTGAGCTTGCCGTCGGCCAGGCCGTGCCGCGGCATGAAGCGGGCGATGGAACACGATGGAAACGCGCGCAGATAGTGGGGATAGAGCGTCTCGAGCAGGGAGTCGGTCAACAGGGGCGAGTCGTTGGCGCAGCGCTGGCGCCGGCGGCGTTCGCCTTCGGCCGGCTCGGTCTGCGCCGCGCTATAGGGCAGCAATTTCTCCATGATCTTTTCCTTTCGCGGGCGGGACGACAGTCGTCCAGAAATCAATGCTGACGCGAAACTAGCGCGCTCTTTTTGATGCCGCGCAAGAATTGCAGGAGCGAAAGATTCGGCGGAAAGTTGCTATCATGGGCGACACGGCGCGCGACGCCGGCGCACCATCATTTTTCCGAGGAATTCATGACGACATCCGACCTGACCCCGGCCGCCTTCAATCAGCGCGGCGTCGGCACTTTGCCGGGCCACCTGGGCATCCGCGTGGTCACCATCGGCCAGGGCGAGCTGACGGCCGAGCTCGACGTGCTGGCGCATCTGCTGGCGCCGAACGGCTATCTGCACGCCGGCAGCGTGGTGACGCTGGCCGACACCGCCTGCGGCTATGGCTGCATCGCCAGCCTGCCCGACGGCGCCAGCAATTTCACCACCATCGAACTCAAATCGAACCATTTGGGAACCGCGCGCGACGGCGTGCTGGTGGCCCACGCCAAGGTCGCGCATCTGGGCCGCACCACGCAGGTGTGGGACGCCACGGTGACGCACCGCGACAGCGGCAAGACGATCGCCCTGTTCCGCTGCACGCAGATGATTTTGTATCCGAAGTAAGGGAAGTCAGAAAGCCCGGCCGCGCTCGCGGCCCGGGCATCGGCCCCGGCTCAGCCGGCCAGCGCCTTTTCCAGCAGCTTGTGCAGGGCGCCGAAGTCGGGTTCGCCGAGATAGCGCTTGATGATCCTGCCCTGCTTGTCGATCAGGAAGGTGGTCGGCGTCATCGACACGTCGCCATACGCCTTGGCCGCCGCGCCGCTGACGTCGAGCGCGACCTTGAACGGCAGCTGGCGCGTCTGCGCGTAGTTGATCACGTAGTTGGGTGGGTCGTATTTCATCGCCACGGCGACCAATTCCAGGCCTTGCGCCTTGTACTTGTTATACGTTTCCACCATTTTCGGCATCTCGGCCACGCAGGTGGTGCACGAGGTGGCCCAGAAATTGACCAGCACCACCTTGCCGCGCAGGCTTTCCGCGCTGATCTTGGCGCCGTCGATGCTTGTGAAGCCGATCCGCGGCGCGCTGCTCTGGCCGTTGAACGAGACATACGCGGCCGCGCCGGCGGCGGCGACGGCCAGCGCGATCAGGGCCGGCTTGAGGCGGGAGGTGGTGGCGGGGGTGGCGGACATGGCGGTTCCCGCGTCAGTTGTTGTTGGGAACCGACTCGGTCACCACCGGCGAGGTCTGCACCTCCGTCACCACCGGCAGGGTGCGCGGCTGGTCCTGCGCCGGCTGGGACGGTTGTTGCAGCGGCTGCAAGCGGCGCGCCTCGTCCTCGCTGATGTACTCGAACAGCTTGACCACCTTCTGCACGCCGCTCACGCCGCGCGTGACGTCGGTGGCGAGGTCGCCCTCGCGCTGGGTGACGCGGCCCATCAGGTACACCGTGCCGCGCTCGGTCACCACCTTGAAGGAGTTGGCCGAAATGGTTTTCATGTCGACCAGGCTGGCTTTCACCTTGGTCGTCACCAAGGCGTCGCTCGAACGCGAGGTGTAGCTGGACGGGCCGGCCACTTCGAGCTCGTTGACCACCGACTGCACGCCGTCGATGGCCTGCACTTCGCGCTCGACGGCCGCCTTCATGCCGGCGTCGGGCACTTCGCCCGTCAGCAGCACGCGGCGGTTGTAGCTGTTGACGTCGACATGGGCGCGTTCGCCGACGATGTCGCGCAGCTTGGCCTTGCTCTTGACGTCGATCGCCTTGTCCTCGGTCTGGGCGCCCAGGGTGCGCCGGTCGGACGCGGCGACCGCGCCCATGACGGCGCCGCCGACCACCATCTCCACGCAGCCCGACAGGCTCGCCAGCAGCGCGCCGCACAGCAGCGCGCCGGCCAGCGGGTTCCGGCGCAGGATCGAATCATTCATTGGCGTCTCCTCCGAACAGGGCGACGTCGATGCCGTCGCACAGGCAATGTATGGCCAGCAGGTGCACTTCCTGGATGCGCGCGGTGCGCGTGGCCGGCACGCAGATGTGGACGTCGGCGTCGGTCAGCAGCTGGCCGATCGCGCCGCCGTCCTTGCCGGTCAGCGCCACCACCCGCATCTCGCGTTCGAGCGCGGCCTCGACGGCGGCGGCGACGTTGGCCGAATTGCCCGAGGTCGAAATGGCCAGCAGGATGTCGCCGGCCTGGCCGAAGGCTTGCACTTGCTTGGAAAAAATCTCGCGGTAGCTGTAGTCGTTCGCCACCGCCGTGATGATCGAGCTGTCGGTGGTCAGCGCCAGCGCCGGCAGCGGGAAGCGCTCGCGCTCGAAGCGCCCGACCAGCTCGGCGGCGAAGTGCTGGCAGTCGGCGGCCGAGCCGCCGTTGCCGCAGGCGAGGATCTTGTTGCCGTTCGACAGGGCCGCGAACATCAGCTCGATCGCTTGCGAAATCGGTTGCGCCAGCACGCTGGCCGCTTGGATTTTGAGTTCCGCACTCTCGTGGAAGTGCGACAGGATGCGTTGATTATTCATAAGCGCCGATTATAGTGCAGCCCGGCCACAGTCGGCGCGGCGCGGTAAGAAATGCTTACATTTCAATCGCGCCGGGCAGCCAGCGCAGCGCGCCGGCGTCGATCGCGACCACGTCGAAGCGGCACGGCGGCACCAAAGCCAGGCGCAGCAGATACAGTTGCGCCGCCAGCAGCAGGCGGCGCCGCTTGGCTGGCGTGATGCTGGCGG
>JACMLV010000676.1 GCA_014379395.1 Burkholderiaceae bacterium | reverse complement strand
GGACGAACTGCAACGCAAATACACCGGCGGCACCGTGCTGCACCTGTACATGAACGAGCCGGTCTCGAGCGCGGCCGCCTGCCGGCGCCTGATCCAGCGCTCGCTGGGCCGCTTCCGCCTGCCCTACATCACCATCACGCCGACCTTCTCGATCTGCCCGAAGCACGGCTATCTGGGCGGCAGCCACGCCTTTTGCCCGAAATGCGATGCCGAACTGATCGCAAAAAAACAGCGCGCCGCCGCCCTTGCCTCGTAGGGTGGGCACGGCTTTATTGTGCCCACGCGGACGTGCGCACCGCGTGGGCACGATAAGGCCGTGCCCACCCTACCGCCACCGTCGAAGCAGCCAACCCCACCACCCAAGGAGCCAACCATGCAAAACCCCAACCGCAACGCACCACCCGACAACCCCGCCATCACCCTGAGCGACGACGAGCGCCAGCCGTGCGAAGTGTGGACCCGCGTGATGGGCTACCACCGCCCGACGTCCTCGTTCAACATTGGTAAAAAGGGAGAATTCCATGAGCGCCAGTACTTCACCGAACAGCGCGCCGCTTAATCCGGCGGCCCCGGCCGGCGCCATCGCCGCGCGCGCGTCGCGCGCCTTGAAAGTGGGCGGCGTCGCGCCCTTTTCCACCATCGACCTGCCGGGCCGCCTGTCGAGCGTGGTCTTCGTCCAGGGCTGCGCGTGGAACTGCGGCTATTGCCACAACCCGCACCTGCAAACCCGCACCGAAAACAGCCCGATCGAATGGTCGCGCATGCTCGATTTGCTCGAGCGGCGCGTCGGCCTGATCGACGGCGTCGTCTTCAGCGGCGGCGAGCCGTGCATCGACCCGGCGCTGGAGGACGCCATCGGCGACGTGCGCGAACTCGGCTTCCAGGTCGGCCTGCACACCGCCGGTATCTACACCGCGCGGCTGGAAAACCTGCTGCCGCTGCTCGACTGGGTCGGGCTCGACATCAAGGCGCCGTTCGAGCATTACGAGCGCGTGACCGGCGTGCCCGACAGCGGCCGCGCGGCGCGCCGCAGCGCCGAGGTGCTGCTGGCGAGCGGCGTCGACTACGAGCTGCGCACCACGCTGCATCCCGATCTGCTCGGCGAGGCGGACATCGAGCACTTGGCGCTGATGCTGGCGCAGATGGGCGCGCGCAACTACGCGCTGCAAGTGTTCCGTCCGACCGGCTGCGCCGACGCGCCGCTCAACGCGGCGGCCCTGGCCGGCTACCCGGGCCCGGCGCTGCTCGATCGCATCGCGCCGTTTTTCCAGCAATTCACGGTGCGGCGCGGCTAACAGGGGCTCGTTATACTGATCCCCGTTCGGAAAACGGGAGGTCCGTATGCGCTACGCAATTGTGATTGAAAAAGCGGAGCACAACTATTGCGCCTACGTTCCAGACCTTCCCGGCTGCATCGCCACCGGCGCCACCATCGAGCAGCTCAAAATCGAGATCCGGGAAGCGATCGAGCTGCACATCGAGGGCATGCGCGAAGACGGCATTCGGATTCTGGCGCCTACTAGTGAGGTCGGCTACGTGGACATCGGCGCCGATGCCCTCGATCTTGCCGAATAGACACAACGATGCCGATTGCGTAGACTGCCACGGCATCACGGTCAATTTGGCGCCGGCCGGCGCGATCTCATGGAAATTCTGTTCGAAGTCCTGCTCTGGCTGCTGCAATTCGCCGCCGAACTGCTGCTGCAAATCGTCGCCGAGGCGCTGGCCGAGCTGGGCCTGCATACGCTGCGCGAACCATTCCGCCGTCCGCAGCCGCAGCCTTGGCTGGCCGCGATCGCCTACTTCCTCTTCGGCGCGCTGGCCGGCGCGCTCAGCCTGCTGTTTTTCCCCGCCGCCTTCATCGCCGCGCCCGCCGGGCGCATCGCCAACCTGATCGCCGTACCCCTGGCCGCCGGCGGCGTCATGGCCGGCTTCGGCGCGTGGCGCCGCCGGCGCGGCGAGGAACTGCTGCGCATCGACCGCTTCGCGTATGGCTTCCTGTTCGCCTTCGCCATGTCCGCGGTGCGCTTCGTCTTTGCGCACTAGGAGTCTGTCGGACTTAGGCTCGTCGGCTGCAAAAATACCTGGACGGTCCATATTTCGCCGTTTTCTCGGCCAATAGCTCGCTATTGGCACTGCGAAACCGTCAAAATCTGGCCTCGCCCAGCTATTTTTTCGCT
>JACMLV010000675.1 GCA_014379395.1 Burkholderiaceae bacterium | reverse complement strand
GCCCCGCGGCGGGCGCCACGACCCTGTTTTCGACGGGGCGGCGGGGGGTGTGGTTGGGGGGTAGCGCGTCGCCCTTGGCCCCATTGTTGGCCGGGGCGTCGACCCCCACGCCGAGGTAGGCCAGCGCCTCGCAGGTGCGCTGGCGCAGCGCGGCGTCGTGCTCGCCGATGCCGCCGGTGAAGGCCAGCACGTCGAGCCCCTGCATGCAGGCGGTCAGCGCGCCGGCCTCGCGCACCAGCCGGTGCAGGAAGATGTCGACCGCCAGCGCGGCGTTGGGATCGTCGCTCGCGTGCAGCGTGCGCATGTCGGCCGACACGCCGGAGATGCCCTGCAGGCCGGATTCGCGGTACAGCGTGCGCTCCAGGTCGCGCCAGCTCCAGCCCGAACGCAGCAGATGCAGCAGCACGCCGGGGTCGATGGCGCCGCTGCGCGTGCCCATCACCAGCCCGTCGAGGGCCGAGAAGCCCATCGTGGTGGCGACGCTTTTCCCGCCCCGCATGGCGCAGGCGCTGGCGCCGTTGCCGAGGTGGGCCATCAGCACGCGGCCGTGCGCGCGGCCCGAGTTTTGCGCCAGGCGCTGCGCCACGTAGCGATACGACAGGCCGTGGAAGCCGTAGCGGCGGATGCCGCTGTCGCGCAGGCTTTTCGGCAGCGCGAAGCTGTATTCGGCCTGCGCCAGGCCGGCGTGGAAGGCGGTGTCGAAGCAGCCGATCTGCGGCAGGTGCGGATAGCCGCGGCGGAACGCGTGCACCCCGGTCAGGTTGTGCGGCTGGTGCAGCGGCGCCAGCGAGGACAGCGACATCAGGTAGGCCAGCGTGTCGTCGTCGATCACGACCGATTCCGAGAAGCGCTCGCCGCCGTGCACGATGCGGTGCGCGACGGCGCGGATGCGCACCTCGCCGGCGTGCCGCGCCAGCACCGCGTCGAGCGCGCCCAGCGCGGCTTCGAAGCCGTCGCCGTCGCCCAGTTGCAGCGCCTCGGCGTGCTCGCCGTCGTCGTCGCGCAGGCGGATCAAAGGCGTGCCGCCTGCCTCCAGCCCTTCGATGTTGCCGCTGATGTGCGCCGCCTCGACCAGCCCGTCATGCGCCGGATACAGCGCGAATTTCAATGACGAGGAGCCGGCGTTGACGGCCAGGATCGCGTCCTGCATGGCCGCGCTCATGGCTGCGCCTTGCGGTAGTGGTGCGCCAGCAGCAGCGCCAGCGCGGCCGAGGACACGCGCGCGGTCGCGCTGTCGGCGCGGCTGGTCAGCGCGATCGGCACCTTCGCGCCCAGCACCACGCCGCAGGTGGTGGCGCCGGCCAGGTATTCGAGCTGCTTGGCGAGCATGTTGCCCGACTCCAGATCGGGCACGATCAGGATGTCGGCGTTGCCCGCCACGGTCGATTCGATGCCCTTGATGCGCACCGCCTCCATCGAGATCGCGTTGTCGAACGCCAGCGGGCCGTCCAGGTTGGCGCCCTTGATCTGGCCGCGGTCGGCCATTTTGCACAGCGCCGCCGCGTCGAGCGTCGACTGCATCTTGACGTTCACCGTCTCGACCGCCGCCAGGATCGCCACGTTGGGCCGCTTCACGCCGAGCGCGTGCGCCAGCGTGACGGCGTTCTGGATGATGTCGGCCTTTTCCTCGAGCGTCGGATGGATGTTGAGCGCGGCGTCCGACAGCAGCAGCGGCTTGTCGTACATCGGCACGTCGAAGCGGAACACGTGCGACAGGCGGCGCGCGGTGCGCATCGCGCGCGAGCCGATCACCGCGTGCATCAACTCGTCCGTGTGCAGGCTGCCCTTCATGATGATGTCGGCCTCGCCCAACAGGGCCAGTTCGACCGCGCGCTCGGCGGCGGCCACGCTGTGCTCGACCGGCTCGATGTGCACGCCGGCCAGGTCCAGCCCGATGGCCTTGGCCACGCCGCGGATCTTGACTTCCGGGCCGATCAGGATCGGGATGATCAGGCCGTGGCGCGCCGCGTCGAGCGCGCCGCGCAGCGATTCGGCGTCGCACGGATGGACCACGGCGCAGCGCACCGCGACCAGATGGCGCACGCTGGCGAGCAGGGCCTCGAGGCGCGCGGCCGGATCGAAATTGCTCCAGTGCGGCACCTGCACCGCCGGCCGGCGCACCTTCTTGACCGGCGCCAGCACCACCGCCGTGCCCGAGAGCACCGTCGCGCCGCTCTGGTTCGACACCTGGCAGTCGAGCGAGACGCGCTTGGCGGCGTCCTCCTTGGCGATCACGGTGGCGACCACGGTGAGCGTGTCGCCGACCCGCAGCGGCTGCAAAAAGCGCAGCATCTGCTCGACGTACACGGTGCCGGGGCCGGGGAAGCTGGTGCCCAGCAGGCTGGAGATCAGGGTGCCGCCCCACATCGCGTGGGCGGTGACGCCGTTGGCCTGGGTCGTCAGCGCGTAGCCCGGATCGACGTGGGTCGGATTGACGTCGCCCGAGACGGCCGCGAAGATCTGGATGTCCGACAGCGTCAGCGTGCGCACCACGCGCGCCGACTGGCCGATGGTCAGCTCGTCGTAGGTGATGTTCTCGATATATTCCTGGGGTACTAAGACTGCGTTCATTGCCGCTCCAATAAAGACTGGTGTTGAAATGGTTCCGCTTATGTAGGGTGGGCGGGGCCGCCGAGGCACGCTTTGTGCCCACGCGGAAGCGTGCACCGCGTGGGCACAAAAGCGGTGCCCACCCTACGAGATGATTCGTTGATTCAGGCGGTGCGGTACTGTCGCCACTGGTCCGGCACCTCGTCGAAATCGGCGCTGGTGTCGGGCACGCTGTGCAGCGGATTGGCGCGCTTGGCCGGCTGGCGCGGCACCGTCAGCGCGCTGCCGCGGGTGCCGCGGGTGCGGCGCGCGGCGGCCGCCT
>JACMLV010000674.1 GCA_014379395.1 Burkholderiaceae bacterium | reverse complement strand
TTCAGCGCGTTCTCGTCGATGGCGTCGTTGAAGCGGAACACGGCGCGGTTGAAACCCTCGTACGGGTCGCGCGGATTGGGTACGGTGGCGCAACCGGCCAGCGCGCCGGCCAGCGCGGCGGCCAGGGCCGCGCGGCGCAAGCTTGCGCCCTTGCCCGATGGTTTCGTTTTCAATGTCATTTCGTGTCGCCCTTGCCTTCCGCCGCCTTGCTATAGATGAACTGGTTGATCAAATCCTCCAGTACCGCCGCCGACTGGGTGCGCGCGATCTTGTCGCCCGCCGCCAGCAAATTGGTGTCGCCGCCCGCCTCGATGCCGATGTACTGCTCGCCGAGCAGGCCGGCGGTGAGGATCTTGACCGAGCTGTCCTTCGGGAACTTGTAATCGACCTGCATGTCCATCGTCACCTGCGCCTGATAGGTCTTGTCGTCGAAGCGGATCTCGGCCACGCGCCCGACCACCACGCCGGCGCCGCGCACCGCCGCCTGCGGCTTGAGGCCGCCGATATTGTCGAATTTGGCGGTGACCGGATAGGTCTTGCTGAAGGACAGGGAACTCATGTTGCCCGCCTTGAAGGCCAGAAACACCAATGCGGCCACGCCCAGCAGGACGAACAAGCCGACCCAGACATCCAATGATTTACGTTGCATAACTGATCCTAATGAACTTGATCTTAATCGATTTTGTGACTGGCGGCCGTCCGGCTGCCAGTCGGAATTATTTGACGAACATGATGGCGGTCATCATGAAGTCGAGCCACCACACCATCAGCGACGAGATGACGACGGTGCGGGTGGTGGCGCCGGCGACGTCTTCCGGCGTCGGCTGCGCCTGGTAGCCCTGCAGCAGCGCGATGAAGGTGACTGCGGTGCCGAACACCAGGCTCTTGAGCACGCCGTTGGCGATGTCCTTCCAGACGTCGACGCCGCTGCGCATCTGCGACCAGAACGAGCCCTCGTCGACGCCGATCAGCTGCACCCCGACCAGGTAGCCGCCCAGGATGCCGACCGCAGTGAAGATGGTGCCGAGCAGCGGCATGGCGATCACGCCGGCCCAAAAGCGCGGCGCCAAGACGCGCTCGATCGGGTTGACGGCCATCATCTCCATCGCCGAGAGCTGCTCGCCGGCCTTCATCAGGCCAATCTCGGTGGTGAGCGAGGTGCCGGCGCGCCCGGCGAACAGCAGCGCGGTGACGACCGGCCCCAGTTCGCGCGTGAGCGACAAGGCCACCAGCAGGCCGAGCGACTGCTCCGAGCCGAACTGGTTGAGCGTGTAATAGCCCTGCAGGCCGAGCACCATGCCGACGAACAGGCCGGAGACGGCGATGATGACGAGCGAATAATTGCCGATGAAATAGAGTTGCTCGACCACCAGGCCGGGCCGGCGCAGCAGGCCGCCCGAGGCGCGCACGATGATGACGAAGGCGCGCATGGCGAAGCCGAGGTTTTCGGTCGAGCGGCGCAGCCAGCCGCCGAGCGCGGCCAGGAAATCGAGCGCCATCATGCCGTTTTCCCCAGGCCGAGGTCGTCGGCCAGCGAGCGGCCCGGGTAATGGAAGGGCACCGGGCCGTCGGCCTCGGCGTGCACGAACTGGCGCACGTAGGGATCGTCGGAGGCGGCCATCTCGGCCGGCGTGCCGTGCGCGACGACCTTGCCGGCCGACAGGAAATACACATAGTCGGCGATCAGGAAGCACTCCTTGACGTCGTGCGAGACCAGGATCGAGGTCGAGCCGAGCGCGTCGTTCAAACTGCGGATCACGTTGGCCGCCACCCCCATCGAGATCGGGTCGAGGCCGGCGAACGGCTCGTCGTACATGATCAGTTCCGGGTCGAGCGCGATGGCGCGCGCCAGCGCCACGCGCCGGCTCATGCCGCCGGAGATCTCGGCCGGCTTGAGCTGGGCGGCGTTGCGCAGGCCGACCGCGTGCAGCTTCATCAGGACCAGGTCGCGGATCAACTCCTCGGGCAGGTCGGTGTGCTCGCGCAGCGGAAAGGCGACGTTCTCGAACGCGGTCAGGTCGGTGAACAGGGCGCCGTGCTGGAACAACATGCCCATCTTGCGGCGCAGCTGGTACAGCTCGGCCGTGCGCAGTTCGTGCACGATCTGGCCGTCGACGTTGATGCTGCCCGACTTGGGCCGCAACTGGCCGCCGATCAGGCGTAGCACGGTGGTCTTGCCGCTGCCCGAACCGCCCATGACGGCGACCACCTTCCCGCGCGGGAAGTCCATTTCCAGGCCCGACAGGATGGTGCGTTCGCCATAGGCAAAGTGCAGATTGCGGATTTCGACAAGGTTTGGCACAACGACGCTCATTTTTTCAGAATCGCATATTGTAATTCAGAAAGCCCCCTCCCTGCTTGGACCGTGTGATTTTTGGTAACACCGGAAGCGCCGGATACAACAAGCGCAACAAACGCAACAAGCGCGGCGCGAGGATTCGGCCGGCCGGATCGGAAAAATAGCGCGGCGCACCAAAGCGCGGACGGCGTCGGCCAAGCGGCGCCGGTGCCGGCTCCGGGGGCCGACGCGCCGCGAACCGCCATGCCATTTCGATCACATGCCATAAATAGCAACAATGTGACACGCAAAACAGCGCGGGTGTTCCTTAATTCAGCACCCGGCACGGCCAAGCCGCCCGGCATCGCATCGCCCCGCACGCGCCGCCGCGGCGCGCTTTTCGCCACGCCGATCGCCGGCGTGGCGCCCAATCATCCGCAACGCCTCGGTGAAAATCCATGCCATTTTAAAAAGATTGGCATAAGTCTTGCTAAATAGGCAAACGGCCGCAAAAGCCCCGCCCCATGTTCACCGGGGCGCCGCTGCGGTCCGCGCTAAGCATCGAGATCAATAATCACTATATAAGGAGACGGATCGATGGAATCGACAAGCGAACACAAAATCAACGATGAACGATTTGAAAAAGGCTGGAACAAGATCAAGGAGATCGACGGCGGCATCCTGCAGCAGTTTTATCGCGACCTGCTCGACATCTCGCCCGACTTTGCGCGCCAACTGGTGCAGTTTCCATTTGGCGACGTGTATTCGCGGCCGGCGCTCGACAACCAGAAGCGCGAACTGGCGATCGTCTCGGCGATCGCCGCGCTCGGCCACGCGCAACCGCAGCTGAGGCTGCATTTGCACGCGGCCATCAAGGTCGGCTGCACGCGCGAGGAACTCAACGAGGTGCTGATGATGACGGCCGTCTACAGCGGCTTCCCGGCCGCGCTGAACGCCTTCGCCACCTTCGGCTCGGTGCTGGCCGAGGCCCTGCCGTGCGCGGGGCACGCGTGAGGCCGGCGCTCATGCGGCGCGGCATCCGACCGTC
>JACMLV010000673.1 GCA_014379395.1 Burkholderiaceae bacterium | reverse complement strand
GTCCGGACAAAAAGGATAAAAAAACCCGCCGTCCATAGGCGCGGCGGGTTTTTGTTTGTTCGCCGCAGTCCGGCGAAATTCGACGTATAGGTCAGACGTTGAACAGGAAGTTCAGCACGTCGCCGTCCTTGACCACGTATTCCTTGCCCTCGGCGCGCATCTTGCCGGCCTCCTTGGCGCCGGCCTCGCCCTTGAAGGCGATGAAGTCGTCGTAGGCGATGGTCTGGGCGCGGATGAAGCCGCGCTCGAAGTCGGTGTGGATCACGCCGGCCGCCTGCGGCGCGGTGTCGCCGACGTGGATGGTCCAGGCGCGCACTTCCTTGACGCCGGCCGTGAAGTAGGTCTGCAGGCCGAGCAGCTTGTAGGCGGCGCGGATCAGGCGGTCCAGGCCCGGCTCTTGCATGCCCATGTCGGTCAGGAAGGCTTCCTTGTCGGCGTCGTCGAGGTCGGCGATCTCCGCTTCGATCGCCGCGCAGATGGCGACCATCGGCGCGTTTTGCGACTTGGCGTAGGCGGCCAGCTGGTCGAGCAGCGGGTTGTTCTCGAAGCCGGTGTCGGAGACGTTGCCGACATACATGGCCGGCTTGGCCGTGATCAGGCACAGCGGCTTGATCAACAGCATTTCCTCGGCGTCCAGGCCCATCGCGCGCACCGGCTTGGCGTCGTTCAGGTGCGGCATCATGCGCTCGAGCAGCGCGACCAGCTTGGCCGCGTCCTTGTCGCCCGAGCGCGCCTTCTTCTGCTCGCGGTGGATCGCCTTCTCGACCGTGCCCATGTCGGCCAGGGCCAGCTCGGTCTGGATCACCTCGATGTCGTCGAGCGGACTGATCTTGCCGGCCACGTGGATCACGTTGTCGTCCTCGAAGCAGCGCACCACGTTGACGATCGCGTCGGTTTCCCGGATGTGCGCGAGGAATTTGTTGCCCAGGCCTTCACCGGTGCTGGCACCGGCCACCAAACCGGCGATGTCCACAAACTCCACGATGGCGGGCACGACACGCTCGGGCTCGACGATGGCAGCCAACCGGGCCAGGCGCGGGTCCGGCACTTCCACCACGCCGGTGTTGGGCTCGATGGTGCAGAAGGGGTAGTTCTCGGCCGCGATGCCGGCTTTGGTCAGCGCGTTGAAAAGGGTGGACTTGCCCACGTTGGGCAGGCCCACGATGCCGCATTGGAGGCTCATGGAAGACTTTCGGATCGGTCGGGGGAACCCGCGATTTTACGGGGCAACAGGGATGATCCGGCGATACGGCGCCGGGCCGCCCCAAGCCGGATCAGCGCCCTCGGAGGGCAGCGACCCGCGCAGCGGTGGAGCGTGGGGGCCTATTCGAACTTCCAATCGGCGCTGACCAATTGACCCACCCTGAGCACCTGCCCGTCTCCCTCGATCACGATGGCGTTCATGCCGAAAGTGATGGCGCCCTTCAGACGAGGGTCCTGCCGGTAGGTCTGCAGCATGTCGCTCACCGCTGGGCTGGCGTTAGCGGTTGTGGGATCGATGTTGGGAATGGGGCAGCGGCCGCAGGGCTTCACCGGCTCGATGACCGCAGCGCTGTCGTCGGTTTCGATGCGCATGGCGCCCACGCGGTCCTCGTCGTGCGACTCCACACCGCCCAACACGATGTTGGGCCGGAAGCG
>JACMLV010000672.1 GCA_014379395.1 Burkholderiaceae bacterium | reverse complement strand
TCCGCCTCGACACCGCGCCCGGCGAACCCATGCCGACCACCCGCACCGTGACGATCGTCGCCCCCGCCGCGCGCCCCGCCTGAGGCGATTCGGCCGGGCGGCGGAGCGCGCCCGGAAAGCGCTCAGGCGAATCGGAATTCCCTTACAATGACTTCACCGGCGGCGATGTGTCGAATCGCGCCGCCGGCGCGCCGGCGCGCAGACGCCGGCGCCATACAACAAGCATCCGCGCGCCAGCGCGCGGGGAGGAGCCGGTCCGATGGAGGCAAGCATGACGCTGCCGGATGCGCCAAGAATACGTACCGCCAGCAGCCGGCAGAGCGAACCGGAGGCGGCCGCGCGCGAACTGGCGGCCGCCCTGGAGCAGCCCGACATCGGCCTGGTGATCGTGTTCGCCTCGACCGCCTTCGACCTGGACCGCCTGGGCGCGGCGCTCGCCGGGCGCTTCCCCGGCGCCACCCTGATCGGCTGCAGCAGCGCCGGCGAGATCGGCCCGGACGGCTATCTGGACGACAGCCTGTCCGGCGTCAGCATCCACCGCGACGACCTGGCCTTCGAAGTGGCGCTCATCGAGCAGCTGTCCCAACTCGACGGACCTGCCTGCCAGCGCACCGCCGCCGGCCTGCGCGAGAAGCTGCGCCAGCGCGTGCCCGGGCTGAGCGGCGAGAACGGCTTCGCGCTGATGCTGATCGACGGCCTGTGCGCGCGCGAGGAGGTGGTCGCGCGCGCCTTCCACGACGGCCTGGGCGGCATCGCGCTGCTGGGCGGCTCGGCCGGCGACCGGCTCGCCTTCGGCCAGACCCGGGTGATGCGCGACGGGCGCTTCGTCAGCGACGCCGCCCTGCTGCTGGTGGCCAGCACGCCGTTCCCGTTCCGCGTCTTCAAGACCCAGCACTTCGTCAACGGCGACGAGCGCATGGTCGTCACCAAGGCCATCCCCGAGCGGCGCGTGGTCACCGAGATCAACGGCTGCCCGGCGGCGGCCGAATACGCCAGCGCCGTCGGCATCGAGCTCGACCAGCTCGACCCGATGATCTTCGCCTCCTATCCGGTGATGGTGCGCATCGGCAACGCCGACTTCGTGCGCTCGATCCAGAAGGTCAACCCGGACGGCTCGCTGACCTTCTTTTGCGCCATCGACGAGGGCATCGTCTTCAAGGTCGCCAAGGGCGTCGACCTGATCGACAACCTGACCGGCGCGCTCGACGCGGTGGTGCGCCAGATCGGCCCGCCGGTCCTCTTGCTCGGCTGCGACTGCATCCTGCGCCAGCTCGAGGCCAGCCAGCGCGGCCTGCGCGGGCGCGTCGGCGCCATCCTGGCCGAGAGCAACGCGGTCGGCTTCAGCACCTACGGCGAGCAATACGCCGGCATGCACATCAACCAGACCTTCGTCGGCCTGGCCATCGGCGCGAGGCGCCCGTGAGCGGCATGTTCGAGCTGCGCTGCGCGCCCGACGACGCCGACGGCCTGCGGCGCGAGATCGCCCGGCGCGACAAGATCATCGGCGCCCTGATGCGCCAGGTCGAGCACAGCCTGAACGCGTCCGACACCGACTTCGCGCTGCTGCAAAACACCTTCATGCTGGAGGAGCAGGTGCGCCTGCGCACCGCCGAGCTGAAACGCGCCGACGAGGCGCTGCGCCGCAGCCACGCCGAGCTCGAGGAGCGCGTCGCCCAGCGCACCGGCGAACTGTCGCAGCAACTGCATTTCCTGCAGCAGCTGATCGAGGCCATCCCCGGGCCGGTGTTCTACAAGGACACCGGCGGCCACTACCTCGGCTGCAACAGCGCCTTCGAGGCCTTCATCGGCCACCCGGCGCGCGAACTGATCGGCAAGACCGCGCGCGACATCTCGCCGCCCGAGCTGGCCGAGCAATACATGGCCGCCGACCAGCGCCTGCTCGACCAGCCCGGCGTGCAGATATTCGAAAGCCAGGTGCGCTACGCCGACGGCGCGCTGCGCGACGTGATGTTCCACAAGGCCACCTTCACCGAGCACGACGGCAAGATCGCCGGCCTGGTCGGCCTGATCCTCGACATCAGCGAGCGCAAGCGCATGGAGGGCAAGCTGCGCCAGGCCGCCAGCGTATTCGACAGCTGCGCCGAGGGGGTCTTGATGACCAACCCGGACGGCGCCATCATCGCCGTCAACCGCGCCTTCACCGACATCACCGGCTACGGCGAGGACGAGGTGATCGGCTGCAATCCGTCGCTGCTGCGATCGGGCCGCCACGACCCCGGCTTTTATGAGGACATGTGGCACATCCTCGGACGCGACGGCCGCTGGCAGGGCGAATTGTGGAACCGGCGCAAGAATGGCGAATCGCATCCGGTCTGGATCTCGATCACCGCCGTGCACGACCAGCAAGGCCGGCTCAGCAATTACGTCGCCACCTTCACCGACATCACCGAGCGCAAGCAGCACGAGGAAAAGATCGAGCTGCTGGCCTTCTCCGATCCGCTCACCAACCTGCCCAACCGCCGCCTGCTGCTCGACCGCCTGCAGCAGGCGCTCGCCGGCAGCGCGCGCGGCAAGACCCACGGCGCGCTGTTTTTCATCGACCTCGACGACTTCAAGGACATCAACGACACGCTCGGCCACGACACCGGCGACCTGCTGCTGCAACAAGTGGCGCTGCGCCTGGCCGACTGCGTGCGCCAGGGCGACACCGTGGCGCGCCCCGGCGGCGACGAATTCGTCGTCATGCTCAAGGGCCTGAGCGGGCACAGCGCGGCGGCGGTGCGCCAGGCCGAGCAGGCCGGCGCGCATCTGCTGGCCACGCTGAACCAGCCCTACGTCTTGAACGGCAACCTGCTGCGCAGCACCGCCAGCATCGGCGTGACGCTCTTCAACAGCGAGCACGACTGCGTCGACGAATTGCTCAAGCAGGCCGACCTGGCGATGTACCAGGCCAAAGGGGCCGGGCGCAACACGCTGCGCTTTTTCGATCCGGCCATGCAGACCGCCGTCGCCGCCCGGGTCGCGCTGGAGACGAGCCTGCGCCAGGGCATCGAACAGGCCCAGTTCCAGCTGTACTACCAGCCGCAGGTCGACCAGGTCGGCCGCATCACCGGCGCCGAGGCGCTGGTGCGCTGGCAGCATCCGCTGCGCGGGCTGGTGGCGCCCAACGAATTCATCGCGCTGGCCGAGGAAACCGGCCTGATCCTGCCGCTCGGCCTGTGGGTGCTGGAGACCGCCTGCACCCAACTGAGCGCCTGGGGCCGGCACATCGACACCTCGCACCTGAACCTGGCCGTCAACATCAGCGTGCGCCAGTTCCGCCAGCCCGACTTCGTCGCCCTGGTGCACGCCGCCATCGCCCGCAGCGGCGCCGACCCGCGCCGCCTCAAGCTGGAGCTGACCGAAAGCCTGCTGGTCAACGACGTCGAGGACATCATCGCCAAGATGCTGCAACTGAAGACCTGCGGAGTCGGCTTCTCGCTCGACGACTTCGGCACCGGCTACTCGTCGCTGTCGTATCTGAAGCGGCTGCCGCTCGACCAGATCAAGATCGACCAGTGCTTCATCCGCGGCATCCTGTCCGACCCGAACGACGACGCCATCGCGCGCATGATCATCGTGCTGGCCGACAGCCTCGGCCTGGCCGTCATCGCCGAGGGCGTCGAACTCGAGGCGCAGCGCGACCTGCTGGCCAACCGCGGCTGCCACGCCTACCAGGGCTACCTGTTCAGCCGGCCGCTGCCGCTCGAGCAGTTCGAGCTGCTGCTGCGCCAGCGCAGCCAGCGCCCGCGCCTGGCCTAAGCCGCCGCGCGCGTTAGTCCGCGCGCTGCTTTTTCGTCCACCCTCGTCCGCCCCCGCGCGCGCGCGCCACGCGATCCCGGCGCGGCGCCGAATCCCCTTCAAAATACCCGACAAATCCACTCGGAAAGCATGCCACAATACCCAAGCGCAATTCTCGGGAATCGATCCCCGCGCGCGCGCCCGCCCCCACCGTATTTCAACAGCAGTTTCCAAAGGCAGGACCACCATGAAAACCAGCGGCTTCACCATGCGCGCGCGCATCCTCCTCGGCTTCGCCCTGATCCTGCTGACGATGATCGCCATGACGGCGATCGGCGTCGTCCGGGTCAACGCCATCTCGACCGGGCTGGCCACGATCGGCGACGTCAACAGCGTGGCGCAGCGCTATGCGATCAACTTCCGGGGCAGCGTGCACGACCGCGCCATCGCGATCCGCGACGTGACCCTGGTCGGCGCCGACGACGAATTGAAAACCGCGCTCGCCACCATCGCCAAGCTGGCGGCGGACTATGAAAAATCGGCCGCCCCGCTCGACAAGATGCTGGCCGAGCCGAGCGGCGGCGCCGAGCAGCGCCAGATCCTCGCCGATATCAAGCAAACCGAGGCGCGCACGCTGCCGATCATCGAGAAGGTGATCGCGCTGCGCCAGGGCGGCCAGCTCGACGAGGCCAAGGCGCTCATGCTCAAGGAGGCGCGCCCGGCCTTCGTCGAATGGCTCGCCCGCATCAACCAGTTCATCGACGCGCAGGAAAAGCTGAACCAGGACGAATCGGCCCGCGCCCGGCAGGCGGCGAGCGGCTTCCAGACCCTGTCCCTGATCATGTGCGGCGCCGCGCTGGCGATCGGCGCCCTGGTGGCGACGGTGATCAGCGGCGCCATCCTGCGCGCCCTGGGCGGCGAGCCG
>JACMLV010000080.1 GCA_014379395.1 Burkholderiaceae bacterium | reverse complement strand
GGATCACCTCGATGATGCAGTCGTCGATCTTGACGCAGATCGGCGCCTCCGGAATGTCTTGCAGCAGCTCGAGCAGCATGCCGTTGATGGTCTTCGGGCCGTCCAGCGGAAAGACCAGGCCGAGCCGCTTGTTGATGTCGCGCAGCGCCGTGGCGCCCTCGAGCAGGCAGTCGCCCTGTTCGCTCCAGCCGAACGAGTCGGCCCGCGCCGCGCCCGGCGTCGAGGTGGTGAACTCGCCGATCATCTCCTCGATGATGTCGTCGAGCGTGACCAGGCCCTGCACCTCGCCGTATTCGTCGACGATGATGCCGAGCCGCTCGCGGTTTTCCTGGAAATACTGCAGCTGGGTGAACACGCCGGTGTCCTGCGGAATGAAGTACGGCGCGCTGAGCAGGGCGCGGAAATGCTCGACCGTCAACTCCTCGTCCTGGTTCAGCAGCGCCACCGCCTTGCGCACGTGCAAAATGCCGACGATCTGGTTGATCTCGCCCTCGAACACCGGCAGCTTGTTGTGGTAGCAGGTGGTCAGCTGGTGCTTGATCTCCTCGACCGGCACGGCCAGGTTGAGCGCCTCGATCTGGGCCCGCGGCGTCATGATGTCCTCGACCGAGATGGTCTCCAGGTCGAACAGGTTGAGCAGGATGCTCTTGTGCTTTTGCGGAATGAAGTTGCCGCCCTCTTGCACGATCGAGCGCAGCTCCTCGGGCGAGACGCGGCTCTCGTGCGCCGCCTGGCCGCCCTGGCGCACGCGCAGCAGCCTCAGCACCGCGCGCACGAACAGGTTGACGAACCAGATCAGCGGCTTGGCCGCCGTCATCAAGGGCTTCAGGATCATGCTGGTGGGCAGCGCGATGCGCTCCGGGTAGGTCGCCCCGATCACCTTGGGCGAAATCTCGGCGAACACGATCAGCAGGAACGCCACCGCGGCGGTCGAGACCGTGATCACGTCGTCCTCGTGGCCGAAGGCGCCGATCGCCATGGCGGTCACGAGCGCGGTCGCCATGGCGTTGATCAGGGTGTTGGCGATCAGGATCAGCGAGAGCAGCTTGTCGGTGCGTTCGAGCAGCCACAGCGTGGTGGCGGCGCGCCGGCTGCCGCGCTTGGCCAAATGGCGCAGCCGATAGCGGTTCGACGCCATCAGGGCCGTTTCGGCCATCGCGAAGAAGGCCGAACACAATATCAGGAGGGCGAGCGCGAGAAATTGCGCCCAGAACGGCACGGTATCCAAGGGGTCACCGTAGACAAACTTGCGTGGGGAAACTGGCTGATACCGGAAACATCGGTTCAGAACGGTGCGGCCGCGCTTTGCGCCGCCACAAGGTTGACGATTCTAAGGCAAGCCCCGCGGCCATGCAAGTTTGACATTGCGCCCGGCCGGCGGTTGCAGCCGCCGGCCGCCGGGCGCCGAATCGAGGCCGGGTCGCTATGGCGGCGGCCGATTGACGGGCGGATAGGCCAGTTGATCGAGGAAACTGGCATGGTTCGGATTGATCGGGCCGGCGATGTCCTGGCGGTTGCCGTGCTCGGGCATGCGCAGATGCCCGAGCGCATTTTTATGTCGCAAGAAGAGCGCAACACTACACTAGCTGCCGCGATAGGTCGAGTAGGACCAGGGCGAGATCAGCAGCGGCACATGGTAATTCTGATCCGGGTCGGCCACGCCGAAGGCCAGCGTGACGACGTCGAGAAAGCGCGGCGAGGCTTGACGGACGCCCTCGGCGGCGAAATAGTCGCCGGCGTGAAACACCAGCTCGTATTGCCCGGCCAGCAAGGCGGCGCCTTCGAGCAGCGGCGTGGAGCAACGTCCGTCGGCGTCGGTCTGGTCGGCCTTCAGGCGCACCTTGCCGTGCGCGCCGACCGAATACAGCGCCAGCTTGACGCCGGCGCCCGGTTTGCCCTGTGCCGTGTCGAGCACGTGCGTAGTGAGTTTTCCCATTCCTGATCCCGTCGGTTGCGATTGGCGGTTGATGAACAGCCGGGGGCGCCGCAAACACAAATGCGGCGCCCCGGCGCGGCACACAATATATTATGGGGGTTTCGGCGCCAAGCCCACCCAACGTTACCCCCGCTCCATGACCACCTACGACAATTACCCGCGCGACCTGATCGGCTACGGCCGCAACCCGCCGCATCCGCGCTGGCCGGGCCAGGCCCGCATCGCCCTGCAGTTCGTGCTCAATTACGAGGAGGGCGCGGAAAACAACGTGCTGCATGGCGACGCCGGCTCGGAAACCTTCCTGTCCGAAATGATCGGCGCACCGTCCTTCCCGATGCGCCACATGAGCATGGAGTCGCTCTACGAGTACGGCGCGCGCGCCGGCCTGTGGCGCCTGCTGCGCCTGTTCGAGCAGCGCGGCCTGCCGCTCACCGTGTTCGGCGTCGCCATGGCCTTGAAGCGCAATCCGGACGCGGTCGCCGCGTTCCGCGAGCTGGGCCACGAGATCGCCTGCCACGGCCTGCGCTGGATCTCGTACCAGGAAGTGGACGAGGCGACCGAGCGCGCCCACATGCGCGAGGCGGTCGACATCTTCCGCGAACTGACCGGCGCCGCGCCGCTGGGCTGGTACACGGGGCGCGATTCGCCCAACACGCGCAGGCTCGTCGTCGAGCACGGCGGCTTCCGCTACGACGCCGACCATTACGGCGACGACCTGCCGTTCTGGCAGCGGGTGGCCCACGCCGATGCCGAAGGCAAGCCGGCCGTGACGCCGCATCTGGTGCTGCCGTATACTCTCGACACCAACGACATGCGCTTCGCCGCCGCGCAAGGCTTCAATTCCGGCAGCCAGTTCTTCGACTACCTGAAGGACGCCTTCGACGTGCTCTATGCGGAGGGCGACCCGGACGGCCTGAACCAGCCGAAGATGCTGTCGGTCGGCCTGCATTGCCGTCTCGCCGGCCGGCCGGCGCGGGCCGCCGCGCTGGCGCGCTTTCTCGACTACGTGCAGGGCCACCAGCAAGTCTGGATCACGCGCCGCATCGACATCGCCGAGCACTGGCACGCGACGCATCCGTTCACCGCATCGAAGTAAATATTTAGAAGAGAGCCGCCGAACCACCATGCCGGAACCGACCCCGATCCGCTACGTATACCAAGGCGCCGTGCGCGAGCTGGCCGACGCCCTGCCGACCCAGACCGTGCTGCAGCACCTGCGCGAGGACCTGCATCGCACCGGCACCAAGGAGGGTTGCGCCGAGGGCGACTGCGGCGCCTGCATGGTCGTCGTCGGCAGCTTGAAGGACGACGGACAGCTCGAGCTGAAGGCGGTCAACTCCTGCCTCCAGCTCACGCCCACGCTCGACGGCAAGGCCCTGTTCACGGTCGAAGACCTGCAACAGGCCGACGGCGCGCTGCATCCCGTGCAGCAGGCGCTGGTCGACGCGCACGCCTCGCAATGCGGCTTTTGCACACCCGGCTTCGTGATGTCGCTGTGGGCCATGTACCTCGACCAGAAGACCGGCGCGGCGGCGCCAAAGCGGCGCGACATCGACGACGCACTGTCGGGCAACCTGTGCCGCTGCACCGGCTACCGGCCGATCATCGCCGCCGCCGGCCGCATGGGCGAACTGCCGCGCGTGGAGCTCGACCGTGCCGCGCTGGCGCGCCAACTGCTGGCGTTGCGGCGCGCATCGATGACCCGCCACGGCCAGCCGGGCCGGCAATTCCTCGCCCCGCGCACGCTCGATGAACTGTTGCTGGCACGCGCCACCCATCCCGACGCCACGCTGGTGGCCGGCGCGACCGACGTCGGCGTCTGGATCACCAAACAACTGCGCGAGTTGGGCGACATCCTCTACCTCGGCCACGTCGCCGCGCTGCAAACCATCTCCGAGGCGGACGGCGCGCTCACCATCGGCGCCGGCGTCACCCTCAACGACGCCTACGCCGCGCTGTGCCGCCACTACCCGCTGGAACTGACCGAACTGTGGCAGCGCTTCGCCTCGCGCCCGATCCGTAATGTCGGCACGCTGGGCGGCAACGTCGCCAACGGCTCGCCGATCGGCGACTCGATGCCGTGGCTGATCGCGCTTGGCGCGCAGATCGTGCTGCGCGGCGCCCAAGGCCAGCGCGTGCTGGCGCTGGAAGACTTCTACCTCGGCTACCAGAAGAAGGATTTGCGGGCCGACGAAATCGTCGAGGCGCTGCGCGTGCCGCTGCCGCCGCCGTTGCCACCGCCGTTGCCACATTCTGGCCTGCGCTTTCGCACCTACAAGCTGGCCAAGCGCTTCGACCAGGACATCTCGGCCGTCTGCGCCGCCTTCGCGCTGACCCTGGACGGCGAGCGGATCGCGGCGGCGCGCATCGCCTTCGGCGGCATGGCGGCGACCCCGAAGCGCGCCGCGCAAGCGGAAGCGGCGCTGCTCGGCCAGCCGTGGAGCGAAGCCGCCTTGAACGCCGCGATGGCCGCGCTGGAACAGGACTACGCGCCGCTGTCCGACATGCGCGCCAGCGGCGCCTATCGGATGAAGGCCGCGCAAAACCTGCTGCGCCGCTTCTGGTTAGAGACCCGCGCCGACGCGCCGCTGGCGCCGGCGGCGCTCAACGTCTTTGCAAGCGCCGCATGAAGGAAATGACGATGAACGATCCCGGCGCACCAGAATTGCAAGCCCCCGAGCTGAAACCGGCCACGCCCGCGTGGGCGGCGGTCGGGGTGCCGCGCGCGCACGAATCGGCCGCGCTGCACGTGCTCGGCGAAGCGACCTACACCGACGACGTCCCGGAACTGCAAGGCACGCTGCACGCCGCGCTCGGCCTGTCGGAGCGGGCGCACGCGAACATCAAGGCGATGGACTTGGCGGCGGTGCGCGCCGCGCCCGGCGTGGTCGCGGTCTACACGGCCGGCGACATCCCCGGCGTCAACGACTGCGGCCCGATCATCCACGACGATCCGATCCTGGCCGACGTCCTGGTGCAATACGTCGGCCAGCCGCTCTTCATCGTCGTCGCCGACAGCCACGACGACGCCCGCCGCGCCGCGTGCCGCGCCGTCGTCGACTATGAAATCCTGCCGGCGATCTTCACGCCGCAGGAAGCCAAGGCCGCGCAATCCTACGTGCTGCCGCCGATGCGGCTGCGGCGCGGCCAGTTCGACCAAGCCATGGCAAGCGCGCCGCACAAGGCAAGCGGCCAGCTCTTCGTCGGCGGCCAGGAGCAGTTCTACCTGGAGGGCCAGATCGCCTACGCGATCCCGAAGGAAAACGCCGGCATGCTGGTCCTGAGCTCGACCCAGCACCCGAGCGAAATGCAGCACGTCGTCGCGCACGCGCTCGGCGTCGCCTCGCACAACATCGCGGTCGAATGCCGGCGCATGGGCGGCGGCTTCGGCGGCAAGGAATCCCAGTCGGCGCTGTGGGCGGCGGCCGCCGCCATCGCCGCGTCGCGCCTGAAGCGCCCGGTCAAGCTGCGCGCCGACCGCGACGACGACATGCTCGTCACCGGCAAGCGCCACTGTTTTTACTATGAATACGAAGTCGGCTACGACGACGCCGGCCGCATCCTCGCCGCCCGCGTCGACATGACGCTGCGCGCCGGCTACTCGGCCGACTTGTCCGGCCCGGTCGCCACGCGCGCCGTCTGCCATTTCGACAATGCCTACTACCTATCCGACGTCGACATCCGCGCCGCCTGCGGCAAGACCAACACCCAGTCCAACACCGCCTTCCGCGGCTTCGGCGGCCCGCAGGGCGCGCTCGCCATCGAATACGCCATCGACGACATCGCCCGCCAATTGGGACGCGACGCGCTCGACGTGCGCCGCCTGAACCTGTACGGCCGCGACGACGCCGATGGCCGCAACGTCACGCCCTACGGCCAGAAAGTGACCGACAACGTCATCGGCGCGATCATCGACGACTTGGAAGAAAGCAGCGACTATCGCGCCCGCCGCGACGCGATCGACCTCTTCAACCGAACCAGCCCGGTGCTCAAAAAAGGCCTCGCCCTCACGCCGGTCAAGTTCGGCATCGCCTTCAACGTCACCCACCTGAACCAGGCCGGCGCGCTGGTCCACGTCTACGTCGACGGCTCGGTGCTGGTCAACCACGGCGGCACCGAGATGGGGCAGGGCGTGCACACCAAGGTGATGCAAGTGGTGGCGCACGAACTGGGCGTCGAACTGGAACGGGTGCGCGTCACTGCGACCGACACCAGCAAGGTCGCCAACACCTCGGCCACCGCCGCCTCCACCGGCGCCGACTTGAACGGCAAGGCCGCGCAGGACGCCGCGCGCCAGATCCGCGAACGGCTGGCCGAATACGCAGCGAAACTGTACGGCGGCGACGCGGCGAGCGTGCGCTTCGCCGCCGGCGTGGTGCACGCCAACGGCCACGTCGTCGCCTTCCCGGAACTGGTGCGGCAAGCCTACCTGGCGCGGGTCCAGCTCTGGTCGGACGGTTACTACGCCACCCCCGGCCTGCACTGGGATCAAGCCACCATGAGCGGCCACCCGTTCTCCTACTTCGCCTATGGCGCGGCGGTGTCCGAAGTGGCGCTCGACACCCTGACCGGCGAGTGGAAACTGCTGCGCGTGGACGCGCTGTACGACGCCGGCCGCTCGCTCAATCCGGCCATCGACCTGGGCCAGGTGGAGGGCGGTTTTATCCAGGGCATGGGCTGGCTCACCACCGAGCAGCTGTGTTGGAACGCGGACGGCAAACTGACCACGCACGCGCCATCGACCTACAAGATTCCCGCCATCTCCGACTGCCCGGAGGACTTCCGCGTGCGCCTGTTCGAGAACGCCAACGTCGAGGACAGCATCCACCGCTCCAAGGCCGTCGGCGAGCCGCCGCTGCTGCTGCCGTTTTCCGTCTTCTTCGCCATCCGCGACGCCGTCTCCAGCGTCGGCGGCCACCAAGTCAACCCGCCGCTCAACGCCCCCGCCACCAGCGAAGAAATCCTGAACGCCATCGGCGCGGTCGAGGCGGCGCTGCGGTGAGGCCGCGATGAACGACTGGCTGAGCGCCGCCGCCAACTTGCCGCAAGCCGAACCGGCGGTGCTGGTGACGGTGGCGCTGGTCGAAGGCTCCGGCCCGCGCGAGCCCGGCGCCAAGATGCTGGTCACGCCCGCGCGCCAGTTCGACACCATCGGCGGTGGCCACCTTGAAATGCGCGCCGTCGAGATATCCCGCGCGATGCTGGACGGGGAGGGCCCCAGCCGCCGCGTCGAACGCTTCGCGCTCGGCCCCAGCCTCGGACAATGCTGCGGCGGCGTCGTGCATCTGGCTTTCGAGCGCGTCGACGGCGACTTGTCCGCCGTGCTGGCCGCGCTGCATCGGCACCGCAATCGGGACTGCTGGCGCTTGTCCGCCATCGACGGCGCGTCCGCATCGCTCCTGCTCGATGCTGTTGGCGAGCGCATCGCCGGTTCGGAGATGGGACGCGAGCCGGCTTGTGTCGGCGAACCCGCCACCCGCCTGATCCGCGACAGCGCCGGCAATCGCTGGCTGGTCGATGTCCGCCGCGCGCCGCGCGCCCACCTGACCCTGTTCGGCGCCGGCCACGTCGGCGCCGCCATCGTGCGCGCATTGGCCGATTTGCCGTGCCGCGTCACCTGGGTCGACGAGCGCGCCGACCAGTTCCCGCTTGAAGTGCCGGCCAACGTTCGCGTCGAAGCGAGTGACGCGCCCGAGGCGCTGGTCGACGCCGCGCCAAGCGGTGGCAGCTTCCTCGTCATGACGCACCAGCACGCGCTCGACCTGCGCCTGACCGAAGCGATCCTCGCGCGCGGCGGCAGCGGCTGGTTCGGCCTGATCGGCTCGCAGACCAAGCGCAGCCAGTTCGAACACCGCCTGCTGGCACGCGGCATCGCGCCGGATCGCATCGCCGCGATGGTCTGCCCGATCGGCTTGCCCGGCATCGCCGGCAAGGCGCCGGCCGTGATCGCGGCTTCGGTCTGCGCCCAACTGCTGATGGCATGGGAAGCCGCCGAGCGAGACGACAACCATGCTCGGCTGGTATCCTGTCGCGCGGCGCCGCAGCAGGCGTCGCCGCAACGATAAAACCAGAAAGCCCCCATGCCGACCGCCGCCCCATCCGTGCAAGCCTACCGAGCCAGCTT
>JACMLV010000671.1 GCA_014379395.1 Burkholderiaceae bacterium | reverse complement strand
CTCGATGGCCGCGTTCAGCGCCAGCAGGTTGGTCTGGTAGGCGATGTCGTCGATGATGCCGATCTTCTTGGCGATCTGCTTCATCGCCGCCACCGTCGCGTTGACCGACTCGCCGCCCTGGGCGGCCTCCTTGGCCGCCTTGCTGGCCATGGCGTCGGTGACCTTGGCGTTCTCGGTGTTTTGCGCGATCGAGGCCGTCATCTGCTCGATCGAGGCGCTGGTCTCCTCGACGCTGGCGGCCTGCTCGGAGGACGCCTGCGACAGCGACTGCGAGGTCGCGCTGACCTCTTCCGAGGCGCTGGCGAGCGCCTGCGCGCCGCTGTTGACGTCGGTGACCACCTGCGACAACTTCTCGATCATGTTTTGCATCGCCAGCAGCACCTGTCCGGTTTCATCCTTGGTGCGCGCTTCGATGCGCACCGTCAGGTCGCCGCCGGCCAGCCGGTTGGCCGCCTCCACCACGCGCGCCAGCGGCTGCGTGATGCCGCGCGTCAAGAACCAGGCGATCGCGCCGCCGAGCAGGATGGCGCCGCCGGCCAGCATCAGCATCATCTGGCGCGCATGGGCATACTCCTGTTTCGCGACGGCATAATCGTGCGCGGTGCTCTCGGCCTGCAGCGCCAGGTCTTCGTCCAGCGCGTCCTGGATCTTCTGGGTCGCCGGGGCGGCCTCGTCGAGCAGCGCCTTGACCGCGTCGTCCTTCTTGCCGGCGTCGCTGAGCGCGCGCACCTTGTCGTTCAAGGGGCGCGCCGCGAGCAGCAGCTCCTTGATGCGGGCGCGGATGGCCTTTTCCTTGTCGGCCGTGGGGGCTTTCTCGAGCGCCTCCCAGGCCTCGTTGTATTTGCGGCGCGCCTGGTCGATCTTCTTTTCCTCGACGCCGATGGCGACCGGGTCCTTGAGCAGCGCGATGGTGCGCGTGACGCGCGAGATGACGTGCACCGCCTCCGACATTTCATTGATCAGTTTGGTCTGATAGACGTCCTGCCGGACGATGCCGTCGAGCCGCTCCTCGATCTCGGCCATGCCGTTCAGGCCGATCAGCGCCAGCGCCATCATCAGCAACAACACCGAGGTAAATCCGGCGCCCATCCTGAGTCCGATTTTCATATTCGACAGCATGCTTACATTTCCTTTCGATGGAGTGCGGTGCCGTTTGCCAAAGTTGGGAATCGCCCGCGCGGGCTCCCCGGTGAACAAACGTTAACATGTTGACTTGCAGCAAGATGCGTACCAGCGCCGGCGGCGGCGCATCGGTGACTGCGGATCGGCGCATCGGCGGCGGAATTCGGCATGGCCTTGGGTATAATCAACATGATGGCTGTCTGGCGTTCGGTTCGAGCCCGCCCATCACAGGAGAGAACAACAATGCCCGCATCCCCAGAAAACGTCAGCATGGCCGTCTTTTGCGACTTCGAAAACGTCGCCCTCGGCGTGCGCGACGCCAATTACGAAAAATTCGACATCAAGCCCATCCTCGAGCGCCTGCTGCTCAAGGGCAGCATCGTCGTCAAGAAGGCGTATTGCGACTGGGACCGCTACAAGAGCTTCAAGGCCACCATGCACGAGGCCAACTTCGAGCTGATCGAAATCCCCCACGTGCGCCAGTCGGGCAAGAACTCGGCCGACATCCGCCTCGTCGTCGACGCGCTCGACCTGTGCTACACCAAGTCGCACGTCAACACCTTCGTCATCATCAGCGGCGATTCGGACTTTTCGCCTTTGGTGTCGAAGCTGCGCGAGAACGCCAAGCAGGTCATCGGCGTGGGCGTGAAGCAGTCGACCTCGGACCTGTTGGTGGCCAACTGCGACGAATTCATCTTCTACGACGACCTGGTGCGCGAGAGCCGGCGCGCCGCCGCCAAGCGCGAGCCGCGCGAGGCGCAGCAGCCGCGGCGCTCGCCCGACGAGGAGCTGCGCCGCAAGGAGGAGCTGGAAAAGCGCAAGAACCAGGCCATCGACATCGCCATCGAGACCTTCGACGCCCTGCTCTCCGAGCGCGGCGACAGCGGCAAGATCTGGGCCTCGGTGCTGAAGGAGGCGATCAAGCGCCGCAAGCCCGATTTTTCCGAGTCCTACTATGGCTTTCGCGCCTTCGGCAACCTGCTCGAAGAGGCGCAGGCGCGCGGCCTGCTCGAATTCGGGCGCGACGAAAAATCCGGCGCCTATGTCTATCGCGGCGCCGGCACGGCGTCGAGCACCGGCGCGGGCTTGAGCGGCGAGCCGGAGGCGCACCAGGACGGCAAGCAGGACGGCCGGCGGCGGGGCGGACGCGGCGGACGCAAGCAAACAGAACAATTGAACCGCGAGCACCAGCCCGAGGCGCCAGTCGAGGCCTTGGCCGACGTGCCGGCCGAGTCCGCGTGGTGGGCGCCGGAGCCGGCCCCCGCGCCGGAAGCG
>JACMLV010000670.1 GCA_014379395.1 Burkholderiaceae bacterium | reverse complement strand
GTTCGACGCCGAGACGCACCGCATCGTCGGCGGCGGCATCGTCGGCACGCACGCCGGCGACATGATCGGCGAAATCGCGCTGGCGATCGAGATGGGCGCCGACGGCGTCGACATCGGCAAGACGATCCACCCGCACCCGACCCTGGGCGAATCGATCGGCATGGCCGCCGAAGCCTATGAAGGCGTCTGCACGGATATGCCACCGCCGCGCAAGCGTTAAGCTTCAGCCGTAGTTAGTTGTAAAAAAAGCCGCTCAGCGAATCGCTGAGCGGCTTTTTTTATGTTCTTAAAGCCGACGCCCGCTAACTGAAGATGAGTTTGTTGGAAATCAATTGATCCGTATCGTTGAAATCAGGAACCGTGACCTAGCCATAAAATGGACTCCACTCCTGAGCCGGAGTCCCGCCATTCGCCGCTTCGCCACCTCACTGATAAAGGCCATTGCAATGTCAGAAGACCCGACCGAACGTCAGCGCCGCGAGATCGCCTACCAGCAGGCGCATTTCCGGCAGAAGCACGCGGCGCGCTTGGCGCAGCCGTTTTCCTACGATGTGCTCGACAACCCGAAGCGCAACTGGTGGAACGCCTATTGGCAGATGTTTTCGTATTTGAAAACATGCGCTCTGGAAGGCAAGACGGCGCTGGTGGTCGGCTGCGGCGAGGGCGACGACGCGCTGCGGCTGGCGCGCCTGGGCGCCGAGGTGTATGCCTTCGACCTGAGTCCCGAGGCGATCTTGCTGGCGCGCGCGCTGGCCGAGCGCGAGAACCTTTCCGTGCATTTCAACGAGATGCCGGCCGAGCGCCTGAACTACACCGACAGTTTTTTCGACCTGGTGCTGGCGCGCGATATTTTGCATCACGTCGACATCGCCCACACGGTCGCCGAGCTGGTGCGCGTGTCCAAGCCCGGCGCGCTGTGGGTCATCAATGAAATCTATTCGCACTCGGTGACGGACGTGGTTCGACGCAGCCGCCTGGTCGACGGCTTTCTGTATCCGCTGCTGCAAAAATTTATCTACGGCCCCGGCAAACCGTATATCACCGAGGATGAGCGCAAGCTGAGCGAGCGCGATATCGCGAAGATCACGCGCGCGATGCCGAAGCGGGAATTCACTAAGCACTTTAATTTTTTGGTCACGCGCCTCATTCCCGACCGCTGGCCGCTGGTCGCGCAGATCGACCGCGTGCTGCTCATTTGCCTGGCGTCGCTCGGGCGCTTTCTGGCCGGTCGGATTGTGATCGTTGGCCGGATTGCCAAGCGAAAAATTTAATTGCCGGCTCGCCGCGCCGCCTTAGCGCAGCGTGCTTCTCAAAAAAAGGTCGAGTCCCAGCTCGACCTTTTTGCGTTTTTCTTCCTCGTTGATCGCGCCCGGTTCGAACAGCAGGCGCGACAACTGGTCGCCGATCAGGCAGTTGATCAGGTGCACCGCCAGCATCTCGTGCGGCACTTCGGGCCGAAAGCGCGCCTTGATATCCGGCCGCGCAAAGAAGCGTCCGAGCAGGTCGCGCGTCAGGCCGGGGCCGGCTTGGTTGAAGGTGGCCGCCAGTTCGGGGTGGGTCTTGGCTTCGGCGATCACCATCCGGTTCAGGTTGACGACGGACGGCGTGGTGATCAGTTCGACCAGGCGGGCGCTGAAGTCGGCCAGGACCTGTTCGAGCGGGCGCGGATCGCTCTCGAGCGCGTCCATGTTGCCGAAGTAGCGCTCGCGGCCGCTTTCGATGATGGCGCTGAGCAGTCCGACCTTGCCGCCGAATTTCACGTAGATGGTGCGCACCGCCACATGGGCCTCGCGCGCGATCATCTCCAGGCTGACCTTGCCGTAGCCGTGCTGGAGGAACAGCTGCGCCGAGGTGGCGAGCAGGTCTTGCAGGCGCGCCTCCTTGTCGGCCGCGCGCGGACGGCCGGCCGGTTTGCAGCAGGTCAGCTCGGGGGCGGGGGACGGCGCGGCGTCTGGGGTGATGGGTTCTGACATGGCGATGCAAACGGCTTGGTTCGGAATGGCGTTACTGTAGTGGAAAATAAAATGAAACGCAATCGTTTCATTTCTTGACTTCAAGATTCGTTTCTCCAATAATGAACGTCTATCATTTCATTTTGGAGCGCCCCATCATGTCGACTCAGCACAGCCAGGCCGACCACCCCGTGCTTAGCGCGGTTCCGCCCGCCGCGCCCGCCGCGCCAGCGAAGGCGCCGCCGAACCTGCGCGTGCTGCTCGTCGCCGGCCTGATCGCCCTGGTCGCGCTCGGCGCCGGAGGGCGCATGTGGTGGCGCGGCCATTATTTCGTCGAGACCGAAAACGCCTATGTGTCCGGCCACGTGCATCCATTGTCGGCGCGCATCGCCGGCGTGGTCACGCGCGTGCTGGTCGAGGACAATCAGGTGGTGCGCGCCGGCGATGTGATCGCCGAGCTCGACCCCGCCGACCAGCGCCTGAAGGTCGAGCAAATCCAGGCCCAGATCGACAGCGCCGAGCAGCAGGTGTTGCAGGCCGAGGCGCAGAGCGCGCAGGTGCGGGCGCAGGCCGGCGCGGCGGCGGCGCAGGTGCTGCAGTCGGAGGCGCAATTGTTGCGCGCGCGCCAGGACGCCGAGCGCTACGGCCAGCTCTACAACGATCAGATGAAGGCCGTCTCCAAGGCCGAGCTCGATGC
>JACMLV010000669.1 GCA_014379395.1 Burkholderiaceae bacterium | reverse complement strand
CGCGCCGACCATGCGCAGATGGTGGTGGCGCCGCGCCCGTTGCGCAGGTAGTCGATGAAGATTTTGCCCTTGCGGTTGGACGGCCCGCTTTTGAGCACGAAGCGCTGCGGGATGGTGCTCGCCATGTGCGCGACGATGCTCTGTGAAAACGCTTTCACGGTGTCCCAGTCATACGCCGGCCGGATCGGCACGACGACGTGCAGGCCTTTGCCGCCGCTGGTTTTGAGGAACGCGGGCAGGCCGAGCTGGTCGAGGACGGCGCGCATCAATGTCGCCGCTTCCTGGATCGTCGCCCACTCCACGCCCTGCCCCGGGTCAAGGTCGAACACGATGCGGTTCGGCGTCTCGTAGCTCTTGGCGAGCGCGTTTTGTGTGTGGAATTCGATCACGTTCCATTGCGCCGCGCCGAGCAGGCCTTGCGTGGTTGCCACTTCGAGCATGCTCGCATGCTCCGGATCGAGCGCGGGGTCGAGCTGGCGCACGCCGGGCAGCCGGTCGGTCGCGGCGTGCTTTTGGAAAAACAGTTCGCCGCCGATGCCGGACGGCGCGCGCACCAGCGAGACCGGCCGCCCTTTCAGGTGCGGCAGCATGAGCGCGCTGACCAGCGCGTAGTAGCGCACCAGTTCGATCTTGGTGAAGCCGGTGCTTGGGTCGATCACGCGCTCGGGGTTGCTCACCTTGAAGCCGGGCGGCAGCTTGCCCTGGACGGCTGGCGGCGCCGCGTCCCCGGCGTGCTTGTGTTCTTTGCCTGGCTCCATGCTCGACTCCATGTGCTGTGGAACTTCGCGCTTGATCGCCGCCGGCTTTTTATCGGTGCGCAGGCCACGGAAGACTGCGTGCCGGATCGCGCCGCCGCTGGTCCATTCGGCAAAGCTCACTTCGGCCAGCAGTTGCGGTTTGACCCAGTGCGGCTTTTTTTCGATGCCGCCGCCGTCGGCGAACGGGTTTTGGTCGGTGGCGAGTTTCGTCAGCCGCTCGATCAGGTCGCGCAGCGTGGTTTCGTTGAAGCCGGAGCCAACGTTGCCGGCGTAGCGCAACTTTTCCTGTTCGTCATAGGTGCCGAGCAGCAGCGAGCCGATGCCAGTGCGCGTGCCTTGCGGATCGGTGTAGCCGCCGATGACGAATTCCTGCCGCTGGCCGCATTTGAGTTTGATCCAGTCGCGCGAGCGCCGAGAAACGTAGGGCGAGTCGCGGCGCTTGCCGATGATGCCTTCGAGGCCCATCGCGCAGGCGGCCGCGACGATGTCTTTGGGCGGCGCGTCGAGCTGGGCGCTGAAGCGCACCCGCGGCGACCGGCGCGACGCCGGCACCGCCTCCAGCGCCGTCCGCAATTGTTCGCGCCGCCATGCGAGCGGCGCGTCGCGCAGGTCGTAGCCGTCGAAGTACGGGATATCGAACAGGAAGTAGAGGATGTCGCCTTCGTTTTGCTCGTCGAAGGCCAGTTGCAGCAGGCCGAAATCGGGCCGGCCCTGGTCGTCGTTGACGACGATTTCGCCGTCGTACCAGCCGGACGGCAGCCGCATCTCGGCGAGCGCCGCTTGCAGCGACGGCATCTTGTGGGTCCAGTCGTTGTGGTTGCGGGTGAACAGTTGGACGCTCTTGCCGTCGATGCGCGCCAGCATCCGGTAGCCGTCGTATTTCACTTCGAACAGCCAGTCTTGCGCCGTGGCCGGCAAGGCGTCGACCAAGGTGGCGAGCTGCGGCGTCAAGCTGGCCGGCAAGTCGGCGCGCTTGAGGTCGGGTTTGAAGTCCGGCTTGGCGTGCTGCGCGTGCGCGGCGGCGGGCGCGTCCGGCATCGGCAGATCCTTGACGCTGTCGGGGAATTCGTCGATCACGCTGAACTCGGCCGCCGGGCGCGTGTACTCGTCCTTTTCCTTGATGAGCAGCCACGGCTGCTGCTTTTCGCCGCCCGGCTTCATGCGCACCAGCACCCATTTGCCGTGCATCTTGTGGCCGCGCAGTTCGAATTTGAGGTTGCCGGCGGCGTAGTCGCGGCGCGGGTCGCCCAGCGGATGCCAGGTGCCCTTGTCCCAGATGACGACCTTGCCGGCGCCGTATTGCTTCTCGGGTATCGTGCCCTCGAAGCTGGAATAGGCGATCGGATGGTCCTCGACCTGCACCGCCATGCGTTTGTCGTGGCTGTCGTAGCTGGGGCCTTTGGGCACGGCCCAGCTTTTCATGGCGCCGTCGAGTTCGAGCCGGAAATCGTAGTGCAGGCGGCTGGCCCAGTGCTTCTGGATCACGAAGGTCAGCGCATGCGCGCCCTGCTCGCCTCCCTCGGCGGGCTCGGGCGTGACGGCGAAATTGCGTTTCGCCTTGTAGGGTTTCAAGGCATCGGACATGGGCAAATCCGCAAATGGTTATTCCACAAATAATAGAGGGAATCTCGCGCTTGACGGTGCGCTGGCGAACGCAACTCTTCAATAACGGTGAGTAAATTCATTTATCCGCCTATTTGTAAAGAAATGTAATTGCGCGTCAACCGGTATGCGTCGGGCCTCGTTTATTGCGCAGTGACACGGGAAAATGAAACCCACTGAATAACTTAACCACTTCTTTACACCACTTGATAGGACTTAACCATGAAAAAAGTAATCGCTACCCTGATCGCCGGCCTGTTCGCTACCGCTGCTTTTGCTCAAGCTCCTGCCTCGACCACCGCTGTGCCGAAAGCCGAAGCCAAACAAGAAAAAGCTGTCGCTAAAGCCGAAGCGAAAGAAACCAAAGCCGT
>JACMLV010000079.1 GCA_014379395.1 Burkholderiaceae bacterium | reverse complement strand
CTTCTGACGCGCGATCACGGCCGCGCGCGCCATCTGCCAGCCGCCCAGCACGGTGCCGGCCAGTTTCAGATACGGCACGCTGCCCGAGAAGACGCCCTTGATGTCCGACTTCACGTTGGCGACCACGTAGTCGACCACCGCTTCGAGCGCCGCGCTGCCGGCCGCCAGCTGGCGTGCGATCGCCTGCAAGTCGGCGCCGTGCGCGCCTTCGCCCAAGGCCGACAGTTGCGCCTCGGTCGCGCGCACCTGGGCGATGATCGCCTTGGCCGTCGCGCCGCCGTCGCGCGCCGTCTTGCGGCCAACCAGGTCGTTGGCCTGGATCGCGGTGGTGCCTTCATAAATGGTGAGGATGCGGGCGTCGCGGAAGAACTGCGCGGCGCCGGTTTCTTCGATGAAGCCCATGCCGCCATGCACCTGCACGCCGGTCGAGGTGACGTCGATCGACAGTTCGGTCGACCAGCCCTTGATCAGCGGCACCAGATACTCGTAGAACGACTGGCTGCTCTTGCGGGTCGCCTCGTCGGCGTGGTGGTGCGAGACGTCGGACGCGGCCGCGCCGACATACGCCAGCGCGCGCGACGCTTCGATCTGGGCGCGCATCGACATCAGCATGCGGCGCACGTCCGGGTGGTGGATGATGGCCACCGGGCCGCTTGATCCGGCCAGGTCGCGCGACTGGGTGCGCTCGCGGGCGAAGGCGACCGCCTTCTGGTAGGCGCGTTCGGACACGGCGACGCCCTGCATGCCGACGCCGAAGCGGGCCGCGTTCATCATGATGAACATGTATTCGAGGCCGCGGTTTTCCTGGCCGACCAGCGTGCCGATGGCGCCGCCGTGGTCACCGAATTGCAGCACGGCGGTCGGGCTGGCCTTGATGCCGAGCTTGTGTTCGATGGACACGCAATGGGCGTCGTTGCGCGCGCCGAGCGAGCCGTCGGCGTTGACCAGGAACTTCGGCACCACGAACAGCGAGATGCCCTTGACGCCTTCGGGCGCGTCCGGGGTGCGCGCGAGCACCAGATGGACGATGTTCTCGGCCATGTCGTGTTCGCCGTAGGTGATGAAGATTTTGGTGCCGAACACTTTATAGGTGCCGTCGCCCTGCGGCACGGCGCGCGTGCGCACCGCCGCCAGGTCGGAGCCGGCTTGCGGCTCGGTCAGGTTCATGGTGCCGGTCCACTTACCGGAAATCAGGTTTTCCAGATAGGTCGCCTTTTGCTCGTCGGAGCCGGCCGTCAGCAGCGCCTCGATGGCGCCGTCGGTGAGCAGCGGGCACAGCGCGAACGACAGGTTGGCCGCGTTCAGCATTTCGCCGCAGGCCGCCGCCACCAGCTTGGGCAAGCCCTGGCCGCCGAATTCCTGTGGATGCTGGATGCCCTGCCAGCCGGCTTCGCCGAACGACTTGAACGCTTCCTTGAAACCCTTGGTGGTGGTGACGACGCCGTCGTGCCAGCTGCTTGGCGCCTGGTCGCCGGCCCAGTTGAGCGGGGCGACGATGTCGCCGCAGAACTTGGCGTTTTCTTCGAGCACCGCTTCGACCGTCTCCGGGGTCGCGTCTTCGCAACCGGGCAAGGCGTTCACGCTGGCCAGGCCGGCCAGCTCGTTGATCGCGAACAGCATGTCTTTAAGGGGGGCTACATAGGTCATTCTTTATTTCTCCGAGCAAAAATTCAAGGAATTGGTGGAGCGGCGGCTTACGCCAATTCCGCCACCAACTGCGGCACCACATCGAACAGATCGCCGACGATACCATAGTCGGCCACCGCGAAAATCGGCGCCTCCGGATCTTTGTTCACCGCCACGATGGTCTTCGAGTCCTTCATGCCGGCCAGATGCTGGATCGCGCCGGAAATGCCGACCGCGATGTACAGGTTCGGCGCGACGATCTTGCCGGTCTGGCCGACTTGCCAGTCGTTCGGCACGAAGCCGGCATCGACCGCCGCGCGCGAGGCGCCCATGGCCGCGTTCAGACGGTCGGCCAGCGGCTCCAACACCTTGAAGTTGTCCGCCGAGCCGATGCCGCGCCCGCCGGCGACGATGACCTTGGCGGCCGTCAGCTCGGGACGATCCGACTTGGCCACTTCGCGGCCCACAAAAACCGACTTGCCCGAGTCGCCGACGGCGGCCAGGGTTTCGGTCGCGGCAGCCGCGCCTACGCCCGCCGCGTCGAAGCCGGTCGAGCGCACGGTGATGACTTTGATCTTGTCGCCCGACTGCACGGTGGCGATGGCGTTGCCGGCGTAGATCGGGCGCTCGAAGGTGTCGGGCGCGTCGATCTTGGTGATCTCCGAGATCTGCGCGACGTCGAGCTTGGCGGCCACGCGCGGCGCGATGTTCTTGCCGTAGGCGGTGGCCGGGGCCAGGATGTGGCTGTAGTTGGCGGCGATGGCGAGCACCTGCTCGGCCACGTTCTCGGCCAGGCCGTCGGCCAGCGCGGCGCCGTCGGCGACCAGCACCTTGGTCACGCCGGCAATGGCGGCCGCTTGCGCGGCGGCGCCGGCGCAGGCGCTGCCGGCGACCAGCACATGCACTTCGCCAGCGCATTGCAACGCGGCGGTGACGGTGTGGTGGGTGCTTCCTTTTAACGAAGCGTTGTCGTGTTCGGCGATGACTAATGCGACCATGATGTGTTCCTGCTTGTCGGGCAGCGCGGCGATGCCGCCGCTGCCTTTAGGTTAAATAAGGGCGTGAGATCAGATGACTTTGGCTTCGTTGCGCAGCTTGGCGACCAGCGTGGCGACGTCGGGCACGATGATGCCGGCCGAGCGTTTCGCCGGCTCGACCACCTTGACGGTTTTCAGGCGCGGCGCGCAGT
>JACMLV010000668.1 GCA_014379395.1 Burkholderiaceae bacterium | reverse complement strand
GGCGAGGGCGCGCCGGAAGGCGCGGCCGTTGGCGGGGCCGTTGGCGGGGCCGTTGGCGTGGCCGAGCTGGCCCTCTTGATCAGTTGCGTCGGCCGCAAGCTGGTGCTCATGCAGCGCATCGAGGAGGAGGTCGAGGGCGTGCGCGAGGTGCTCGGCGCGCGGCCCGTGTTCGCCGGCTTTTATTCCTACGGGGAGATCTCGCCCCACACGGCGGGCCAGGCTTGCGAATTGCACAACCAGACGATGACGATCACGACCTTTCGCGAGACCTGATTCATGCATCGTTTGCTGCAACGTCAAATCAAGCGCTTCGTCGGCGCGGGTGGCGGGGTGCCGGGCGAGCTGGCCGGCCTGCTCGACGCGGTCAGCGCGACTTATAAGCAGGCCGACACCGACCGGGCCATGATCGAGCGCTCGCTCGAGCTGGCCTCGCAGGAGATGCTCGAGCAAAACCGCGTGCTGGCCGAGGAGTTGAAGGTGCGCCGCGCGGCCGAATCGCAGCTGGCCTACCTGGCCAACTACGACACCGTCACCGGCCTGGTCAACCTCAACCTGTTCGGCGACCGCCTGAAGCAGACCCTCGCGCACGCCGAGCGGCACGCGCAACGGGTGGCGGTGGTGGTGCTGGGGCTGGACCGCTTCAAGCTGGTGAACGACAGCCTCGGGCGCGACAGCGGCAATGACTTGTTGCGGATCATGGCCGGGCGCCTGGCCGGCGGCGTGCGCAGCGGCGACACCGTCGCCGCGCTGGGCGGCGACGAGTTCGCGCTGATCCTGCCCGGGCTGGAGGCGTGCGCGCCGGGCCACATGCCGCCGGTCGGCGGGCAGGATTGCTTCGAGGTCAATTTACTCGACATCGTGCAGCGCCTGTTGAAGGCCGTCGCCAAGCCGGCCACGCTGCACGGCCAGGAATTGCAGGCCACCTGCTGCATCGGCGTGAGCGTCTATCCGCGCGACGGCGAGCAAGCCGAGGGGCTGCTGCGGCACGCGGCCGCGGCGATGACGAGCGCCAAGCGGATCGGCTGCGGCAGCGTCGAGTTCTACACCCCCGACCTGAGCGCGAACATCAGCGAGAAGCTGGCCATGCAGGGCCAGTTGCGGCTGGCCCTGGCGCGCGGCGAATTCGTGCTGCACTACCAGCCGCAAGTCGATTTGCGCAGCGGCCGGGTGGTCGGGCTGGAGGCGCTGATCCGTTGGCAACATCCCGACAACGGCCTGGTGCCGCCGGTGCGCTTCATCGCGCTGGCCGAGGAGACCGGCCTGATCGTGCCGATCGGCGCCTGGGTGATGCGCACCGCCGGCGAGCAGGGCAAGGCCTGGCGGCAGGCCGGTTACGAGCGCTTGCGCATCGCCGTCAACGTCTCGGCGCGCCAGTTCGCCCAGGCCGACCTGGTCGAGTCGGTCGCGGCGGTGCTGGCCGAGACCGGCCTCGATCCGGATTGCCTGGAAATCGAGCTGACCGAGAGCATGGTGATGACCGACATCGAGCGCTCGATCGACGTCTTGCACCGGCTCAAGGCGCTCGGGGTGCAACTGTCGATCGACGACTTCGGCACCGGCTACTCGAGCCTGTCGTACCTGCGGCGCTTCCCGATCGACGCGTTGAAGATTGATCAATCGTTCGTGCGCGACGTCGGCAACCCGGACGACGCGGCCATCGTCAAGGCCATCATCTCGATGGCCCACAGCCTGGGCATCCGCGTCATCGCCGAGGGCGTGGAGACGGAGGTCCAATGCGACTTCCTGCGCCTGAACATGTGCGACGAGGTACAGGGCTTCCTGTTCTCCAAGGGGCTCGACCAGCGCGCGCTGACCGCCCTGCTCGAGGAGGGGCGGCGCCTGCCGGCGCATCTGCTGCATCCGGTCAAACGGCGCCGCACCCTGCTGCTGGTGGACGACGAGCCCAACATCGTCTCGGCGCTCAAGCGTCTGCTGCGCCGCGACGATTGCCTCATTTTCACGGCCGATAGCGCCCTGGCCGGCTTGGCCGTGCTGGAGCGGCAGGAGGTCGACGTGGTCATCTCCGACCAGCGCATGCCGGGCATGACCGGGATCGAATTTCTGCGCATCGCCAAGGAGCGTTTTCCGAACACGATCCGCATCGTGCTGTCCGGCTACACCGAGCTGACCTCGGTGATCGCGGCCGTCAACGAGGGCGCGGTGTATCAATTCCTGACCAAGCCGTGGGACGACGAGCAATTGCGCGCGCATATCGAAGACGCCTTCCAGCGCAAGGAGCTGGTCGACGAGAACCGCCGCCTGCAGCAGGAGATGCACATCAACAACCAGGAGCTGGCCAAGGTCAACCGACAACTGCGGCTGCGCTGAGGCGGGCGCCAGTCTGACTTGGGGGCGTCGGGCCAATCTCGGCGCGGCTTGCCGCACATGCCTGCCGATATGAGGTGGGTGTTTTGATCGGGGTGCGGGACGCGGGCCGTGAGCGGCCCGCGCCCGATCGCCGGCGCCTCAAGCGCCCGGTTGCGGCGCCGGCTCCTGCCAGCCGCCGCCGAGCGCCTTGTACAGTGAAACGGTGGCCTGCAAGCGCTTCAGTTTCAACACGCCCAGCTCGTTTAGCACATCCGACAAGGCGCGCTGCGTATCGAGCACCGTCATCAAGTCTTCCGCCCCGACCCGGTAGCGGATTTCCGATAACTTGTAGGCCACGCGCATCTGTTCCATCTCGCTCGTCTTGAGCTGGCGTTGCTCGTCGAGGCTGCGAATC
>JACMLV010000667.1 GCA_014379395.1 Burkholderiaceae bacterium | reverse complement strand
GTGGTGCGCTTGGCGACCAGTTCCTCGACGCCGATGCCGTCGATCAGGTCGATCGGGTCGAGTGTGTTGCCCTTCGACTTGGACATCTTCTGGCCGCTCGAATCGCGCACCAGGCCGTGCACGTAGACGGTGTTGAACGGCACCTTGCCGGTGAAATGGGCGGTCATCATCACCATCCGGGCGACCCAGAAGAAGATGATGTCGAAACCGGTCACCAGCACCGACGACGGCAGGAAGGCCTTGATGTCCGGGGTTTCCTCCGGCCAGCCCAGGGTCGAGAACGGCACCAGGGCCGATGAGAACCAGGTGTCGAGCACGTCGTCGTCGCGGCGCAGTTCACCGACCGCGCCGCCGGCGGCCGCCTTGGCGCGGGCTTCCTCTTCGGTGGCGGCGACGAAGATGTTGCCGGCCTCGTCGTACCAGGCCGGGATCTGGTGGCCCCACCACAGTTGGCGCGAGATGCACCAGTCCTGGATGTTGTTGAGCCACTGGTTGTAGGTGGTGCTCCAGTTTTCCGGGACGAATTTGATTTCGCCGTTCGCCACTTTTTCGAGCGCCGTCTCGGCGATCGATTTGCCGGGGAAGAAGGTGCCTTCCGGCGCCGGCTTGCTCATCGCCACGAACCACTGGTCGGTCAGCATCGGCTCGATGACGACGCCGGTGCGGTCGCCGCGCGGCACCATCAGCTTGTGCGGCTTGATTTGTTCCAGCAGGCCCAGCGCGTCGAGGTCGGCGACGATCTGTTTACGGGCGGCGAAGCGGTCCATGCCGCGGTAGGCGGCCGGGGCGTCGTCGGTGATCTTGGCGTCGAGCGTCAGGATCGAGATCATTTCCAGCTTGTGGCGCTGGCCGACGGCGTAGTCGTTGAAGTCGTGCGCCGGGGTGATTTTCACGCAGCCGGTGCCGAATTCCTTGTCGACGTAGCTGTCGGCGATGATCGGGATTTCGCGCTCGGTGAGCGGCAGTTTCAGCATCTTGCCGACCAGCGGCAGGTAGCGCTCGTCGGTCGGGTCGACCGCCACGGCGACGTCGCCGAGCATGGTCTCGGGGCGGGTGGTGGCGACCGTCAGGAAGCCGCTGCCGTCGGCCAGCGGGTACTTGATGTACCACATCGAGCCGTCTTCCTCTTCGGAGACGACTTCCAGGTCGGACACGGCGGTGCCCAGTTTCGGGTCCCAGTTCACCAGCCGCTTGCCGCGGTAGATCAGGCCCTGTTCGAACAGGCGCACGAACACTTCGGTGACGACCTTCGAGCGCGGCGCGTCCATCGTGAAGTATTCGCGCTGCCAGTCCGGCGAAGTGCCCATGCGGCGCATCTGGCCGGTGATGGTCGAGCCCGATTTTTCCTTCCACTCCCAGACTTTCTCGATGAACTTCTCGCGCCCGAGGTCGTGGCGCGAGATCTTCTGCGCGTCGAGCTGGCGCTCGACGACGATCTGGGTGGCGATGCCGGCGTGGTCGGTGCCGGGGATCCAGGCCGTGTTGTGGCCGAGCATGCGGTGGTAGCGCGTCAAGCCATCCATGATGGTCTGGTTGAAGGCGTGGCCCATGTGCAAGGTGCCGGTCACGTTCGGTGGCGGCAGCTGGATGCTGAAGGAAGGTTTGCCGGCGTCGAGGGTGGCGGCGAAGTAGCCGCGCTGCTCCCACTCGTTGCGCCAGAATTGTTCAATGTCGGCTGGCTCGAAAGACTTGGCTAATTCCATGATTTTGCGTGTGATTTTGCGGAAACGAACATTATAGATGACGCACGCTAAATTCGCGGCTTGAGCAGGCACAAGAAACGCGGGTTTTTATGTTGCGTTTCCTTTAGGCAAGCTGCCATTCTGGTCGGCGTTGGCGCGTGTGCGCCAGCCAACCCAGCTCAATTTTTCCCGGAGGTTTGCATGATTATCGATCACATCGGCTTGAGCCTGAGCGATTACGAGGCGAGCAAAAAATTCTTTTCCAAGGCGCTGGCGCCGCTTGGCATCAGCTTGCTGATCGAGGCGCAGGGGCGCTCCGGCTTCGGCAAGGGCGGCAAGCCGGGCTTCTGGTTCGGCGCGGGCGACAAGCAGGTGCCGATGCACATCGCCTTCACGGCCGACAGCTGGGAGCAGGTGCGCGGCTTTTATAAGGCCGCGCTGGAGGCGGGCGGGCGCGACAATGGCGCGCCCGGCTTGCGCAGCAAATATCATCCGGATTACTACGCCGCCTTCGTCGTCGGCCCGGACGGCCACAACATCGAGGCGGTCTGCCACGTGCAGGCCTGAGAAGCGCAAGTGCAGGCAACTGCGCTCTGCCGAAGACGCCAAAAAAAAAGGTTCTGCGCCGATGAACGCGCAGAACCCCAAAAAATGCCATGCGAGTTGCGGGGCGCATGGCACCTCCCGGCATGAATCGAATGGCGATTAATTCATGCTGTACTGGAAGAAGACACCGACCGTGTTGACGCTATAGTTTTGCGGTCCCGCCCCCAGGAAGGCGATGTTGTTGTAGACGTTTTGCAAGCCGTCGTAATGCCAGTCGGCGAACTTGGCCCGGTCGTAACGGTGGAACAGGCGCCACGCCATGTTCTTCTTGACGTGGAAGGTCAAGCTGGTGTCGAGCGTGTTCTGGCGGTACAGCGTGTCGTCCATGCCGTTGCCGGCCTGGGCGATCAGCACCGCGTTGGTGGCGCCGGTCAGGGCCGCCGTGCTGGCGTAGGTGTAGGCGTTGCCGGTGCGCGCGAACAGCATGCTGAAATTGCTGTCGAGCGTCACCTGGCCGAAGGCGTGCCGCAGGCCGAAGCCGACCGAGTGGTTCTTGTCGGTCGCCGTCTGCGACCAGGCGTTGGCCAGCGGATAGTTGGCGCCGCCGGCCGCGCCGTCCTGGTTGCCCAGGTTGTACGGCCCGCTGACGGCGTCGTTGATGTTGGCCTGGCGCTGGCGCGTGCGCTGGAAGCCGTAGTGGGCGTAGGTGCCGGTGCGCGGCGACAGGTTCCAGCTCCAGTCGGCGTTCAGGCTGTTGGTGCGCTCGAGGCTGCGGCCGAAGTCGGCGTCGTAGCTGTTGTCGAGCACCTTGCCAGAGAGCATCAAGTCCATGTCCTGGCGCAGCATGACGTTGATCCGCGCGTTGACGACCCGCTGGATGCGGTCGGACAGGTCGAACTTGCGCAGATCGTTGAGCGTGTGCGGCGGGATCGCCATCAGGTTGCCCGAGTTGCCGCCCTGGGTGCTGGGCACGGGGGCGGCCGGCGACATGATGAATGGCTCGTACGGATCGGGGTTGTAGGTGCCGCCGGCGCGCTTGCCGTACTCGTAGGACAGGCGCACGGTGGCCCAATCGAGGTCGCGGTTGTTGAGCGCGGCGCGGAAGCGGTTTTCCCAGGTGCGGTCGCGCTCGCGGTGCGCGCGGGTGTATTCCTCGCGCTCGTAGCCGAAGGTCAAGGTGGTGCGGCGCGCCAGGCGGTAGTCGGCGTCGACGTTGTAGTTGTCCTTGCGGTACTCGAACGGGATGCTGCGGTAGCGGATCGGGAACACGCTGCGCAGCACGTCGATGTTGCCCGACGGCGAGGCGACGGTGCCGGTCGTGTCGCTGTAGATGCCGCTATAGCCCTTGCTGTTGACCCACAGGCCGCCATCGAGCGCGACATAGCCGTATTGCCCGGTGAGCGGGTTGTAGGCGGTGTAGCTGGTCGAGTTGTCCTCGGCGTAGCGGCGCACCTTGCCGCGCACGGTCAGGCTGTCGCTCGGCTGGATCGAGCCGCCCAGCGTGCCGAGCCAGGTGCCGATCTTGGCGTTCGCGCTCTTCTGGCTCAGCGCGTCGGTGGTGTTCCACAGGCTGGCGTTCAGAATCGGGCTGGCCGAGGCCGCGCCGCCGCTGGTGAACGGGGTCGGGTTGGCGAGCGGCGCGCCGGTCGACGAGATCGCTGGCGAGACCAGCAGGCCGGTGTTGACCATCGGCGCGATGTAGGCGTCGTTCTGGGTCATGCGGCCGATCGACAGGGAACCGTTGAGCTGGCCGCGCATCGGCAGATCCGAGGTCGCCAGTTCCAGCTTGAGGTTGTGGAAGTCGTTGTTCGGCGCCAGGTCGGTGCGGCCGTATTTGAGCACGCCGGGGCCGCCGGCCGACGAGTACGGGTTTTCCCAGGTCAGCGTGTCGATGTTGTTGCGGAAGAAGGAGCCGGTGTAGGTCAGGTTCGCCTGCGCCGCGTCCTTCACCCAGCGCACGCTGGTGAGCACGTCGTGGGTGCGGTAGTCGGTCGGCTCGATGGTTTCCACCGCCGAGCCGGTCGGCACGTTGGTGGCGCCGCCGCCGGCCGGCGTCATGCCGAACACGAAGCCCATGGTGCCGCCGAACGGCCGCGAGCCTTCGCGCCGCTCCTGGCTATAGCGCATCAAGACGCTGGTGTCGTCGTTGATGAAGGCCTCCGATTCCAGGCCCGCCTTTTTGCGCGTCAGGCCCAGGTCGACCCCTTGCAGCGCGCGCCGCATGTTGAGCGCGTCGTTGGCCTTGCCGGCCGCATCCCGGCCGGCGCCGCCCGGCACCAGGCCGAAGCCGGGGCGCAGGGTCAGATTGCCGCCGCCGGCGCCGTCAAAGAAGGTCCTGGCGCCGCCGCCGAAGGGTTGCGCCAGCTCGTTGTAATAGAAGCGCACCTTGTAGTCGTTGTAGTGGCCGTATTTCACTTGCATGAACTGGTCGTCGCGCGCCAGGCCGCCTCCGGCCACTTCCAGATAGCGCGCGCTCTTCTCGTTTTCCACGCCGAAGTTGTAGCTGTTGAGCAACAGGCCGTTGCTCCAGTCGCGCCGCTCGTTGAACTTGGCCGAGCTGACCGGGTGGCTGGTGTGCAGCGCGCCGACCTCGGCGCTCAGGTGGGCGACCCAGTCGTCGCTCAGCGGCACGTAGACCGGTGGCTCGAACGGATAGGCGTACAGCAGGCCGCCCGGGGTGCGCTGCAGGTCCAGGATGAACAGCGACTTGCCGCGCGCGTCGCGCTCGGGACTGGTCAGCATGGCGCGCGGCGCCAGGGTGTTCGACAGCACCGTGTCGGCGCCGAGGGCCGAATCGGCCCAGGCCGGGTTGGCGGCGAACAATTGATAGATGGCGAAAGCGAGCGCGTTGGGCGCTAAGAATTTGTTTTTCATGACGTTTCCATTCAGGCTAATCGGCGGTCGCATTAACGGTGCATCCGGACACCGGACGGGCTGTTCGAGCCGTGGATCTGCGCGTGGCAGTTCTGGCAGTTGCGGTTGGCGCCGCGCGGATCGGTGGCGCCGCCGGCCGGGGTGTTGCCCTTGGTGACGAGATCGTTCGGATGCTGGACGTGGGTGTGGCATTGCTGGCACAGGAAGGGACGCGCGACGGTCAGCAGCTTCTCGTTGTTCGAGCCGTGCGGCGAGTGGCAATTCATGCAGTTCTCGCGCACCGGCGCGTGTTCCCAGGTGAACGGGCCGCGTTTTTCGGCGTGGCAGGTGTAGCACAGCTGGTTCAGGTTGTCGGCCTTGAGCATCGGGCGGGTGTTGCTGCCGTGCGGATTGTGGCAATCCTCGCAGGACATTTTTCCTTCCGTGACCGGCATGTGCGAGCGCTTGTTGAACTCGGCGCGCTGCTGCTGGTGGCAGGTGAAGCAGGTCTCGGTGATGCCGGCCTTGGCCAGCAGGCCGGTGGCCGAGCCCTTGGTCATCGGGTTGTGGCAGTCGGTGCAGGCGACCTGGTTGGTCTGGTGCATCGAACCGTTCCAGCCGATGCGCTGGCCGCCCTTGTGGCATTGCAGGCACTGGCCGTTCTGCTTCTCGATCGGGGTGTCGCCCTTGCGCGTGAAGTTGATCAGGGCGCTCTTGTCGGCTGCGTTTTCCAGATGCTTCGAGCCGGGGCCGTGGCAGGCTTCGCAGCTCTTCTTTTGCAACTCGTTTTTCGGGTTCAGGCGGAACGCCTTGGCGTGGCTGGTGTGCGCCCAATGCTCTTTTTCCAGCGCGTGGCAGCTGGCGCAGCGCGCCTCGCCGACGTAGGTGGCGCCGCTCGGCGCATTTTTGGTGGACGCGGCGGTGTCGGCTTGCGCCAGGCGCAGCGGCGCCGCTTTCGCGGCCGGGGCCGCGGTGGTGGTGGTGGTGGACTGGCCAAACGCGGCCAGCGCGTCGCGCATCTTATCGAGCACGCCGGGCGCGGCGATACTCGCCGAGAACACGCCGAGCAGCAGTGCGCCGAGAACCATTCTCAGCAAATTTTTCTTCAATCCAGACATGACATTCCCCTTTTTATTGGTGGCGAAATGTTACGTCCGAATCATCGAAAAATGCCGCAAAGCATCAACCGGAAACTGCAAACGCTAATTGCGGAAAATGGCGGTAATGCCCCGCCCGGCGGCGCGGGAATCACGAAAAAATTTACCTGTGAAAAGCAGTTGTTTTGAGGCACCCTTTATCATCGTCGCTTGAATCGTTGACCGGCAGCGGCGCGCTTGGCGCCGCGCCGGCGGCGAGCGCATCAAGGGCATTGGCGGGGTGGGAAGATGGATCGTTTTGTGGCAATGGAAGTGTTTCGCGCGGTCGTAGACTGCGGCTCGTTCGCCCGCGCCGCCGACCAGTTGCACATCTCGGCCGCCTCGACCTCGCGCAACGTCGCCGAGCTCGAACGCCACCTCGGCGCGACGCTGTTGCGCCGCTCGACGCGCTCGGTGGCGCTGACCGAAATCGGCGCCCAATACTATACCCACTGCTGCGACATCCTCGAGCGCATCGCCGAGGCCGAAGGGGCGGCGAGCGACACCAAGTCCGAGCTCAGCGGACGGCTGCGGATCAGCATGCCGACCACCTTCGGCCTGCGCTACGTGGCGCCGCTGATCGACGGCTTCCTCAAGCGCTACCCGCTGATCGAGGCCGACTTGTGGTTCTCCGACCAGATCATCGACTTCGTCGAAGACTCGTTCGACATCGCGATCCGCGTCTCGCTCGAGCTGAAGACCTCGCTCATCGCCAAGAAGCTCGGCCAAGTGCGGCTGGCGATCGTGGCCGCGCCAAGCTACCTGGCGCGCCGCGGCGTGCCGACGACCCCGGACGAATTGCGCGAGCACGACTGCCTGACCTACGCCTACGCGTCCTACGGCGACACGTGGCGCTTTGAAAAGGACGGCGTCGAATATGTGACTTCGGTGAAATCGAGGTTCCGCGCCAACAGCGGCGACATGGTGCGCCTGGCCTGCATCAACGGCGCCGGCGTGTCGATCCAGCCCACCTTCATCGTCGGCGACGACCTGCGCAGCGGGGCGCTGGTGCAGGTGATGGGCGACTACCGGACGGCGGTCTGCGAGGCCTACGCGGTCTACCCGGTCGACGGCCGGCGCTCGGCGCGCACGCGCGCCTTCGTCGACTACATCAGCGAAGCCTTCGTCGAGATCGCGCCGGG
>JACMLV010000666.1 GCA_014379395.1 Burkholderiaceae bacterium | reverse complement strand
GCCGTGGCCAGCGCGCCGTCGTCGTCGGCCGCCAAAGCGGGCGTCTCGGCGCCGTCGAGTTCGATCCAAAACACGCTGCCGGCGTCGACCTGACTGTCGACGCCGATGGCGCCGCCCATCAGTTCGACCAGCTGCTTGGTCACCACCAGGCCGATGCCGGTGCCCTCGGCCGCGCCGCCCTCCTGGCCGAGCCGGTTGAACGGCTGGAACAATTGCGCCATCTGCTCCCCGCTCAGGCCGGCGCCCGTGTCGCTCACGCTGATGCGCACCCGTTTGCCGCCGGCGGCAGCGTCGACGGCGACGGCGACGGCGCCGCCCTCGCGGTTGTACTTGATCGCGTTCGAGAGCAGGTTGATCATCACCTGCTTGACCCGGACCCGGTCGGCGTGGACGTACGGCGCGCGCTCCAGGCCGGGGAAGTTCATCCGGATCTGGCGCTGGTGCGCCTGCGGCGCGATCATGACCTGGCAATCTTGCAGCACGTCGGCGAGCGACATCGGTTCGAGCGAGACGGTGATCTTGCCCGACTCGATCATCGCCAGGTCGAGGATCTCGTTGATCAGGCGCAGCAGATACCAGCCGCCCTTGAGGATTTGCTCGATCGACAATTTCTGCGCCGGCGTCGGCGACGGCGTGGCCGACTCCATCAACTGCGCGAAGCCGAGCACGGCGTTGAGCGGCGTGCGCAGCTCGTGGCTCATGCTCGACAAGAATTCCGACTTGGCCCGGTTGGCCTTTTCGGCGGCGGCCTTGGCGCCCTCGAGTTCGACGTTGTTTTCCTGCAGCGCCAGTTCGATGCGCTTGTGGGCGCTGACGTCGCGCGCGGCGGCGAACACGCCCTGCAACACGCCGGCGCGGTCGTGGAAGGTGCTGGCGTTGAACGACACCACCGTCTCGCGGCCATCGGCGGCGCGCGCGACCAGCTCGTAATCGGTGACCTTGCCGTCGCGCAGCACCTGCCGCACGGCCGCCTCGGCCCGTTCCGGGTCGGTGAAATAGTGCTTGAACGGGGTGCCGATCAACTCGTCGCGGGTGCGCCCGCTGAGCGCGGCCATCTGCTCGTTGACGTCGCTGATGATGCCGCCCGGGTCGGTCGCCATCAACGCGTCGATATGCGACTCGATCAGCGAGCGGGTGTAGAACTGCTGGTCGCGCAGGCGCTGGTCGAGCAGCGCCTGCGCGGCCTCGACCTGCTTGCGCGCGGTGTTGTCGGTGCCGACCAGCAAATAGCCGATCAGGCCGTCGCGCTCGTCGCGCAGCGCCGTCACCGAGACCACGGCCGGAAAGCGGCTGCCGTCCCGGCGCACATAGGTCAGCTCGTAGATGTCCTCGATGCCGCGCGAGGCCTTGAACACCAGCGCCTCGAAGCCGGGCGCGATCGGCGTGCCCAGCTCCGCGCTCAAGGCCGCCGCGCGCGCGATCAGCTCGGGCGCGTCCGAGATGGCGGCCGGCGTGATTTTGTCGACCACGTCGGCGGCCTTGTAGCCGAGCATGCGCTCGGCGCCGGCGTTGAAAATCTGGATCACGCCCTTGGCGTCGGTGGCGATGCAGGAGAAATTGGAGTTGTTGAACATCGCGTTCTGCAGCGCGCCCGTCTTCAGCAAAGGCGCCGGGCCCGACGGCTCCGCCGGTTCGATGTTGGTCATTGGTTGTCTGATGGAAAAAATTGTGGTTCGCAACATTACACCGGAAACGGCGCGGCCTCCATTAAATTTGCGTCGACGGCCGGCCAAGGCGCGCCCTTTCGGGCACGCCTGGCGCGATCCTGTTGGAAAAAAATCGATCGGAGAGCTTACAGCGCCGCCGCGCTCAGTGGATGATCTTGGCCAGGAAGTCGCGCGCGCGCTCGGAGCGCTGGGTGCCGAAGAACGCGTCCTTGCTGCAGTCCTCGATGACCTTGCCCTTGTCCATGAAGACGATGTGGTTGGCCACGCGCCGGGCGAAGCCCATCTCGTGCGTGACGACCATCATCGTCATGCCCTCCTGCGCCAGGCCGACCATCACGTCGAGCACCTCGTTGATCATCTCCGGATCGAGCGCCGAGGTCGGCTCGTCGAACAGCATCGCGATCGGGTCCATCGACAGGGCGCGCGCGATCGCCACGCGCTGCTGCTGGCCGCCCGAGAGCTGGCCGGGGAATTTGTCCTGCTGCGCCAGCAGGCCGACCCGGTCCAGGTATTTCAGGCCCTTGACGTTGGCCTCGTCGGCGCTGCGGCCGAGCACCTTGACCTGGGCGATGGTCAGGTTTTCGCGGATCGACAGGTGCGGAAACAGCTCGAAGTTCTGGAACACCATGCCGATGCGCGCGCGCAGTTTCGACAGGTTGGTTTTCGGATCGCCGACCGAGATGCCGTCCACCAGGATCTTGCCCTCCTGGATCGGCTCGAGGCCGTTGACGGTCTTGATCAGGGTCGATTTGCCCGAGCCGGACGGGCCGCAGATCACCATCACATCGCCCTTGGCGACGCTGGTGCTGCAATCGGTCAGCACCTGAAACTGGCCATACCATTTGCTTACGTTATTCAGTTCAATCATCGTTCTCTCCAAGTTTGTTTGTAGATGCGGCGTTAGCGGATGATGGCGACGCGCTGGTGCAGGCGCTTGACCAGCATCGACAGCCCGTAGCACAGAATGAAATACACCACGGCCACGAAGGCATACATTTCGACCAGGCGGCCGTCGCGCTGCGCGACCTTGCTGGCGGCGCCGACGAAGTCGGGGATCGACAGCACGTACACCAGCGAGACGTCCTGGAACAACACGATGGTCTGGGTCAGCAGCACCGGGATCATGTTGCGGAAAGCCTGCGGCAGGACGATGGTGCTCATCATCTGCCAATAGCTCATGCCGAGCGCCTGCCCGGCCCAGACCTGGCCGCGCGGAATCGACTGGATGCCGCTGCGCATGATCTCGCAGTAGTAGGCGGCCTCGAACATGACGAAGGTGATCAGGGCCGACGAGAACGCGCCGACCGTCACCGGTTCGGCGGCGCCTATCACCCAGGCCGCGATGTAGGGCACGAGGAAGTAGAACCAGAAGATCACCAGCACCAGCGGCACCGAGCGGACCAGGTTGACGTAGCCGGTGGCCAGCATCGACACCGGCTTGATGCTGGACAGGCGCATCATGGCCAGCAGGGTGCCCAGCACGATGCCGCCGGCCATCGCCAGCACCGTCAGTTGCAGCGTGAACGCCATGCCGGTCTGGAACAGATAGACCCAGGAGCGGGAAATGACGTCGAAGTCGAAATTACCTAACATATCAATGCGCTCCCGTTCCGCCGGCCACGATGAAACCTGGCACGGCCACTTTTTTCTCGATCTTGTGCATCAAAAACACGACGCAGAAATTGACCAGCACGTAGATGATGGTGGCGGCCGAAAACGCCTCGAAGACCTGGAACGAAAATTCCTGGATCGCGCGCGCGCTGGCCGTCAGTTCCATCAGGCCGATGGTCAGCGCCACCGAGCTGTTTTTCACGATGTTGAGGAATTCGCTGGTCAGCGGCGGCAGCACCACCCGGCCCGCCATCGGCAACAGGATGTAGCGGTAGGTCTGGGCTTGCGTCAGGCCGAGCGCGGTGCCGGCCATGCGCTGGCCGCGCGGCAGCGCCTCGATGCCGGTCGTGACCTGCACCGCCACCCGCGAGGAGGTGAAAAAGCCCAGGCACAGCACGGCCGTGATGAAGGGGGCGTTGGGCAGGCTCTTGAGCCAGTCGCCGGCGGCCTGCGGCAGCACCTCCGGCCACACGAAGAACCACAGGAACATCTGCACCAGCAAGGGCACGTTGCGGAACAGTTCGACGTAGGCGTTGCCCAGGCGCACAGCCCATTTGCCGGGCAGGGTGCGCACGGTGCCGATCACCATGCCCAGCGCGAGCGCCATGATCCAGGCCGTCATCGAGGTCGCCAGGGTCCATCCCAGGCCGGACAACAGCGTGTCGAAATAGGTGCCGGCGCCGTCCGGCGCGCCCTCCCAGAAGATGCGCCAATTCCAGTGGTAATTCATAGTTATCCTTCCGATTCATGCGGCGGCGCCGGCCCGGCCGGCGCCGCCGCAACTGATTTCCATAGCTTAAAATTTGTCGGCGGGCGCCGGCGGGGGGGCGAACCTCGCCCCCGCCCCCGCCGGGCGGCTTATTTTTTGGCCGCGCTTTTTTGCGCCGCCGGCACGGCGGCGTAGGCCGCCGGATCGCCGGAGTCGGTTGGCTTGGCGAACACCACTTCCAGCTGCGGCGGCGTCGGGAAGTTCAGGTTGATGCCCTTGGGCGGGATCGGCGACATGAACCACTTGTGGTAGATGCGCTTGATGTCGTCCGATTTGTACAAGCGGCCCAGCGCCTCGTCGACCACCTTCTTGAAGGCCGGATCGCCCTTGCGCAGCATGATGCCGTAGGGCTCGACCGACAGCGCCTCCTTGGTGATCTCGTAGTCGCCCGGCGTCTTCGAATTGGCGCGTTGCGAGGCCAGCAGGATGTCGTCGTTGGCCTCGGCCACGGCGCGTCCCGTTTCGACCATCAGGAACGATTCGGGGTGATCCTTGCCGACCACGATGTTCATGCCCAGGTTCTGCTCCTTGTTCAGGATCGTCATCTGTTTCAGGGTGGTGGTGCCGGCGGTGGCGACCAGGGTCTTGCCCTTCATGTCGGCCAGCGAATGGATGTTCGACGCTTTCTTGACCAGCAGGCGGTTGGCGATCACGAACATGGTCGGCGCGAAGGCGACCTGCTGCTGGCGCTCCAGGTTGTTGGTGGTCGAGCCGCATTCGAGGTCGATGGTGCCGTTGGCCATCAAAGGGATGCGATTGGCCGAGGTGACCGGATTCATCACCACTTTCAGTTCCGCCATGTCGAGATGCTTTTGCACCGCCTTGACGGCCTTCATGCACAGGTCGATCGAGTAACCCTGGTATTGCTGCTTGTCGTCCAGATAGGAAAACGGGATCGAGCCGTCGCGCACGCCGAGCGTGATGGCGCCCGACTTCTTGATCTTGGCCAGCGTGCCGGTCTGTTCCTGGGCCTGCGCCGGCGCCATGCCGCCGATGACGCCGACGCTCAGCATTGCAGCGATGATTGTGGATAGCTTCATATTGTCTCCTGATATAAGAACCGGACCGGCAGTCCGGCGTGCTACGGTGGTTGCGCGGGGCTTGCCGCCCCTGCGCGCTGAAAGCTTTATTGTTTTTTAAATGCAAACTGTTTGGTGCGCGGGAACCTCGTGCGACAGGCGCCGGGCATGCCGCACCTGCTGCACGATGCCCACGGCGGCGCCG
>JACMLV010000078.1 GCA_014379395.1 Burkholderiaceae bacterium | reverse complement strand
GGCCGGCGCGGCCATGCGCCGACCATCGGCGGCGGCTCCCCGCGCAGTTATTTCCTCGCGCTCGATGACGATGCGCACAGTACGCACACCAAGGAAGCCACCGCCGGCCAGCGGCGCGCCATCTGCATCTTGCCGCGCGGCAGCGCCGCCGGGCAGGAGATCCGCCTGACCGAGCGCGTCTTCGCGCTGCGGCTGGGGCGGCCGGTGCGCTTTCACCTGCTGTCCTCGATCGCCGAGGCCGGCCCGGCGCCGCGATTGGGAGAAATTGTCGACCTGAGCCAAGGCAACTTCGTGCGCCTGCCGCCGATCGCCACCGTGCTGGGCGAATCGAAGGAGCCGCGCGAAATGCCGGTGCAACTGGCGACCGCGCTGACCGAGGTCGGCACGCTGGAAGTGCATTGCGTGGCGGCCGGCGTAGGCGCGGCCGGCGACGACTTGGCGAAGGATGACGCCGCCGGGCAGCGCTGGCTGCTCGAATTCCAGCTGCGCGAGCCGGGGACCAGCGACGCGCCGCATCAAGCCGAGGCCAAGCCCTGGCCCGGCCTGGGCGAGGCGCTGGAGAAGATCGAGCGCATCTTCGGCAGCCGCGCGCAACAAGTCGCGCCGAAGGACGTCAAACAGTTGCGGATGCAGCTGGAACAATTGCTCGGCAGCCGGGAGCGCTGGCCGATGGCGCTGCTGCGCCAGTTATTCGACGCGCTGCTGCAACGGGCGAAAGGACGGCGCCGCTCGGCCGAGCACGAGCGGGTCTGGCTCAATCTGGCCGGCTACTGCCTGCGCCCCGGCTTCGGCGATGCGCTCGACGCTTGGCGCATCGGCCAGCTGTGGCCGCTGTTCGAGGCCGGCGTCCAGCACCACCGCGACGTGCAGGTCTGCGCCGAATGGTGGACCCTGTGGCGCCGCGTGGCCGGCGGCCTGGACGCGCAGCAGCAGCTGCGCCTGCTCGACGATTTCGCCTTCAACCTGCAAGCGGACGCGCAGGCGCGGCGCCAGCGCCCGGTGACGCTGGTCAACGGCGGCGAGGACGACATGCTGCGCCTGGGCGCCTCGCTGGAGCGCATTCCGGTCAGCTACAAGATCGAAATCGGCGCCTGGCTGCAAGAGCGCATGGGGCCGTCATTGCGCGCTATGAAACCTGTAGCACGGCGAAAAAACTACGCTATAGTTCGCGCGTATTGTTCGCCTGTAGCGAACTGCGTACACTGGCAAGCCGCCGCAGCAGGGGCTGGAAACCGGGACCGAGGAGAAGCCGTCAATGAGTTCGAAAGAAAATGCAGCCGTCAACCAGCTTCTCGCCCTCCTCGAAAACCGCTACGCGATGCGTGTGCTGTGGGCGCTGCGCGATGGCCATGCACAGACCTTTCGCCTGCTGCAGGACAGCGTGGGTGGCATCACGCCCAACACCCTGAACACCCGCATCAAGGAATTGCGCGAAGCCGGCCTGATGGGGCACGGCGACGAGGGCTACAGCGTCACCGCCTCCGGCACCGACCTGCTCAAGCGCCTGTCCGACCTGCAGGCATTCGCCGTCAAGTGGCAGCTCAACCATGTCAGGAAATCCGCGCCGGCTGCGTCCAACGTCAAGTGACTGCCTGAAGCAAAGCGGTCGCCGAGTTTGGTTCTTTCGAGGCACGATCAGCCTCTGATGGGATGCGCGCAAGAACTCGCGCAGCGGCGGTTGGCGGGCTCGCGCCGACGGCGTGCTCTGCTCCGCG
>JACMLV010000077.1 GCA_014379395.1 Burkholderiaceae bacterium | reverse complement strand
TCGGCGATGACGGCCTCGTCGTCCATCTGCTCCCACTGGCTCGCGTGCACCCGCTTGGCCTTGAAATGGTCGGCCAGGTCGAGGATGTATTCGGTTTTGCGCTTGGACAGGCCGCAGGCCGACAACTGCTCCGGGCCCGCCTTGAGGATCTGGGCCGGTGTGCACTTCGGGCACGCCAGGCGCAGCTTTTGCCAGACCGTCTCGGCCGACTTGGGCGTGATCTGCTGGCCCACCAGCGAGCGCGCCAGGGTCGTGAACGGATCGTCGTGGCCGACCAGGTGCAGGTCGCCGAACTGCGGGATCAGCTTGTTCATGATGCGGTCGCGCTTCATCAGCTCGACTTTCGCCTGCTCCCAATAGGCCGGCAGGGGCATCGCGAGCGCGGCCGCGCCCTGGCTGTGGGCCATCATGCGCGGCGCCAGTTGGTCGATCCGTCCGGCTTGTCTTCCAGGATGATCCCGGCGGCCAGCAATTCGGCGCGGATCTTGTCGGATTGGGCGAAGTCGCGCGCCTTCTTGGCGGCGATGCGGCGTTCGATCGCCTGCGCGATGGCGGCGTCGCCATCCGCGCCAGCCTCGCCCACCGGCGCCTGCAAGAATTGCTGCGGGGTGCGCTCGAGCAGGCCGAGCACGCCGGCCAGGCCCTTCAACTGGCGCGCCAGCGCGGGCGATTTGCTCTTGTTCACCTCGGTGGCCAGCTCGAACAGCACCGCCAGCGCCACCGGCGTGTTGAAGTCGTCGTCCATGGCCTCGGCGAAGCGCGCCGCGAAGGCTTCCGTCCAGTCGACGGCGCCCGGCTCGACGGCGACATCGGCCAGCGCCGTGTACAGGCGCGTGAGCGCGACGCGGGCGTCGTCCAGGTGCACGTCGGAATAATTGAGCGGGCTGCGGTAGTGCGCGCGCAGGATGAAGAAGCGCACCACTTCGGCGTCGAATTTTTTCAGCACCTCGCGGATGGTGAAGAAGTTGCCGAGCGACTTGGACATTTTTTCATTGTCGAGCCGCACGAAGCCGTTGTGGATCCAGTAGTTAACGGTGGTGTGGCCGAACGCGCCCTCGGACTGGGCGATCTCGTTCTCGTGGTGCGGGAACTGCAGGTCGGCGCCGCCGCCGTGGATGTCGAACTGTTCGCCCAGCAAGGCGCACGACATGGCCGAGCATTCGATGTGCCAGCCCGGACGGCCCTGGCCCCACTTCGAATCCCATTTCACCTCGTCCGGCTCGGACTCCTTGGACGACTTCCACAGTACGAAATCGAGCGGGTCGCGCTTGCCCAGGTTGACGTCGACGCGCTCGCCGGCGCGCAGATCGTCGAGCGACTTGCCCGACAACTTGCCGTAGTTCGGAAAATTGCGCACGGCGAAGTTGACGTCGCCGTCGGCGCCCTGGTAGGCCAGGTCGCGGCTCTCGAGCTTTTCGATGATGTCGAGCATCTGCGGCACGTAGTCGGTGGCGCGCGGCGAGTGGTCCGGCGGCAAGATGTTGAGCGCGCGCGTGTCCTCGTCCATGTATTGGGTGAAGCGGGTGGTCAGCTGCGAGATGGTCTCGCCGTTCTCGACCGCGCGGCGGATGATCTTGTCCTCGATGTCGGTGATGTTGCGCACGTAAATCACGTCGTAGCCCGAGGCCTTGAGCCAGCGGTAGATCACGTCGAAGGCCATCATCATGCGCGCGTGGCCGATGTGGCAGTAGTCGTAGATGGTCATGCCGCACACATACATGCGCGCCTTGCCGGCTTCCATCGGGACGAACACCTGTTTTTCGCGGGCCAGCGTGTTGTAAATCTTTAAGTTGCTCATCTTGCTCTTGCATGTGAAGCGGCCATCCCGGCGCGGCAATGCGCAACGCCGCGCCGGCACGTGGGTGGGGCGCAGGTTCTGTCGATGCTTGCCGTGACTGTCAGACCCGCTATAGTTCTTATTTGTTAGAATGGGGTTTCGCGGTCAAGTATAACATTGATAAAAACCATACTGGCCCGATATGACTGAGGTTTTTACCGCCGCCAAACGAATTTTTCCGTCGCCATATTCAAAGAAACATAACAGTTAGGAAACAAGCAATGCAAGAAACAAAACTTCGCGGCGGACAAGTTTTCGCCAAATTCGCCGCCCTGTGCGCCGGCCTGTCCATCGGCGCCGCGGCGCTGGCCGCCGGCCCGCAGCCGCAGGTGTCGCTCAAGACCAACCTGGGCGAGATCGTGCTGGAACTGGACCAGGAGAAGGCGCCGAAATCGGTCGACAATTTCCTGCAATACGTGAAAAGCGACTTCTACAAGGGCACCATCTTCCACCGCGTGATCGACGGCTTCATGATCCAGGGCGGCGGCTTCGACGCCAAGATGACGCAAAAGCCGACCCGCGCGCCGATCCAGAACGAGGCCAGGAACGGCTTGCAGAACGCGCGCTACAGCGTGGCGATGGCGCGCACCGGCGATCCGAATTCGGCCACCGCGCAGTTCTTCATCAACGTCAACAATAACAACTCGCTCAACCACCCCAACCCGGACGGCCACGGCTACGCCGTGTTCGGCAAGGTGGTGCGCGGCATGGACGTGGTCGACAAGATCCGCGGCGTCGCCACCGGCAACGCCGGCCCGTTCCAGAACGTGCCCGTCAAGCCGGTCGTGATCGAATCGGCGACCCTGCTCGAGGCCGCGCCGGCCAAATAAGCCCCACCCGATTCCCTTCTTTCACCCTCTATCAGGAAACACTATGACCGCTGTAACCATCACCACCAACATGGGCAAGATGACCGTCGAGCTGGACGCCGAGAAAGCGCCGAAATCGGTCGCCAACTTCCTGGCCTACATGAACGCCGGCCATTACAACAACACCATCTTCCACCGCGTCATCGACGGCTTCATGATCCAGGGCGGCGGCTTCGAGCCAGGCATGAAACAAAAGCCGGCCGACACCACGGTCGAAAACGAAGCCAAGAACGGCCTGAAAAACGAGCCTTACACGCTGGCGATGGCGCGCACCTCGGACCCGCATTCGGCCTCGGCGCAGTTCTTCATCAACGTCAAGAGCAACAGCTTCCTCGACTATCCGGGCCAGGACGGCTGGGGCTACGCCGTGTTCGGCAAAGTCACCGAAGGCAAGGAAGTGGTCGACGCGATCCGCGCCGTCAAGACCGGCCGCTCGGGCATGTTCGCCGATGTGCCGGCGACCGACGTGATCATCGAAAAAGTCGAAGCCGCGGCGTAAGGCGATTTCTGTCAATAAATGTACCCACTGACTTGTCTTTTCGTTCCCCTGCTGCGTTACGCCCGCCATTGCATAGCTCGCTATGCGCAGGCGGTCGCGCCTTGCAGGGAAACGAAAATCCGGCG
>JACMLV010000665.1 GCA_014379395.1 Burkholderiaceae bacterium | reverse complement strand
TCTCTGGCCGATCACCGCGCCGATCGCCTCGGCGCCGATGCGCCCCGGACGCAGCAGCACCGGGCCGCGGCTGTCCAGGCGCGACAGGTCGACGATGGTCGATTCGATCCCGACCTCGCTCTGGCCGCCGTCCAGCACGGCGTCCACCAGGCCGGACTCGAGTTCGGCCTCGAACTCGTCGCGCACATGGCGCGCCGTGGTCGGGCTGACATGGCCGAATTTATTGGCCGAGGGCGCCGCCAGCCCGCCCTTGCCGCCCTTGAAGGCGCGCAGCAGCGCGATGGCGACCGGATGCGCCGGGCAGCGCAGGCCGACCGTGTCCTGGCCGCCGGAGACGGCGGCCGGAATGCGCGCGGCGCGCTTGAGGATCAGGGTCAGCGGACCGGGCCAGAACGCCTTGACCAGTTGCCGCGCCTGCTCGGGGATGTCGTCGCACCAGTAGGACAGATCGGCCTCGGGCGCCACGTGCACGATCACCGGATGGTCGAGCGGACGGCCCTTGGCCTCGTAGATGCGGGCGATGGCGGCCGGGTTTTCGGCGTCCGCGCCCAAGCCGTAGACGGTTTCGGTGGGGAAAGCGACCAGGCCGCCGGATGCGAGCATCTCGGCGGCCTGCGCGATTTCGGCGGTGGGCGCGCGCGTCATGCGCGCGCCGCCGCTGGCTTCGAATGCTTCATGCGGCTGCTTACTCGGTCAGCAGGCGCAGCGCCTCGGCGTACTTGGCCGAGGTCTGGTCCAGCACGTCCTGCGGCACGCGCGGCGCCGGCGCCTTCTTGTCCCAAGGCTGGGCGTCGAGCCAGTCGCGCACGAACTGCTTGTCGAACGACGGCGGCGACATGCCGACCTGGTAGCTCGACATCGGCCAGAAGCGCGACGAATCCGGGGTCAGGATCTCGTCGATCAGGTGGATCTTGCCGTCGGCGTCGAGGCCGAATTCGAACTTGGTGTCGGCGATGATGATGCCGCGGCCGGCCGCGTACTCGGCGGCCTGGGTGTAGAGGTCGATGGCCGCCTCGCGCACCTGGCGCGCGATGTCGGCGCCGACGATTTTTTCCGCCTCCTCGAACGAGATGTTCTCGTCGTGGGCGCCGGCCGGGGCCTTGGTCGACGGCGTGAAGATCACCTCGGGCAGCTTTTGCGCTTCTTTGAGGCCGGCCGGCAGCGCGATGCCGCAGATCGCGCCGGTCTTCTGGTAATCCTTCCAGCCCGAACCGATGATGTAGCCGCGCACGATGGCCTCGATGCCGAGCGGTTGGAATTTCTTGACCACGATGGCGCGGCCCTCGACCTGGTCGGCCTCGTCCGGGGACACCATCGAGACGGGATCGATGCCGGTCTCGTGGTTCGGCATCAGGTGACCGAATTTCTTGAACCAGAAGTTCGACATCGCGGTCAGGATCTTGCCCTTGTTCGGGATCGGATCGTCGAGGATCACGTCGAACGCGGACAGGCGGTCGGTTTGCACCACCAGCAATTTGTCGTCGCCGACGGCGTACAGGTCGCGCACTTTGCCGCGGTGCAGGAACGGCAGCGATTTCAGGTTTGTTTCAAGAATTCCGGTCATGGTGTTTCCTTAGTTCAGCTCAGTTCAGTTCGGGCAGGGTCGAGTTGCGCACTTTGTCGGCCTGGGTGGCGCGGAAAGCGGTCAGCTTGGCTTTGAGGCCGGCGTCGTTCAGCGCCAGCACCGAGACGACGGCCAGGGCGGCGTTGGCCGCGCCGGCTTCGCCGATGGCCAGCGTGGCCACGGGAATGCCCTTCGGCATTTGCACGGTCGACAGCAGCGAATCCATGCCCTTCAGGTATTTCGACGGGATCGGCACGCCGTACACCGGCAGGATGGTCGAGGCGGCCACCACGCCGGCCAGATGGGCGGCGGCGCCGGCGCCGGCGATGAACGCCTGCGCGCCGCGGCTTTCCATGTCGGCCAGCCAGGCTTCCAGTTCCTTCGGCGTGCGGTGCGCCGACAGCGCGCGCGCCTCATACGAGACGCCGAAGTCCTTGCAGATCTGCGCCGCCTCTTTCATGGTGTCCCAATCCGAGGTCGAGCCCATCACGATACCAACTAACGTTTTTTCAGACATGGTGATATTCACAATTCAAAAATTAAATACGCGGGGGCGACACGATAACACCAAATCGCCCAAGCCGCCCGCCGCGTCAAATTACTTGACGATCTGCGACAGCTCGCCTTTTTGGTAGCGCTCGGCCATCTTCTCCATCGGCACGATCTTGATCTGGGAGGCCCGGCCTTCGCAGCCGAACGCCAGGAAGCGCGCCTTGCAGATCTCGGTGGCCGCCTCGCGGGCCGGCTTGAGGTAGTCGCGCGGATCGAACTTCGACGGGTTCTCGAACATGAACTTGCGGATCGCGGCCGTCATCGCCAGGCGGATGTCGGTGTCGATGTTGATCTTGCGCACGCCGTGGCGGATGCCTTCCTGGATTTCCTCGACCGGCACGCCGTAGGTTTCCTTCATGTCGCCGCCGAACTGGCGGATGATCGCCAGCAGCTCCTGCGGCACCGACGACGAACCGTGCATCACCAGGTGGGTGTTCGGGATGCGCGCGTGGATTTCCTTGATGCGGTCGATGGCCAGGATGTCGCCGGTCGGCTGGCGCGAGAACTTGTAGGCGCCGTGCGAGGTGCCGATGGCGATCGCCAGCGCGTCGCACTGGGTGCGGGCGACGAAGTCGGCCGCCTGCGCGACGTCGGTGAGCAACTGCTCGCGCGTCATCGCGCCGTCGGCGCCGTGGCCGTCTTCCTTGTCGCCCATCATCGTCTCGAGCGAACCGAGCACGCCCAGTTCGGCTTCCACCGTCACGCCGATGGCGTGCGAGAACTTGACCACTTCGCGCGAGACTTCGACGTTGTAGTCGTAGCTGGCGACGCTCTTGCCGTCGGCCATCAGCGAGCCGTCCATCATCACCGAGGTGAAGCCGGAGCGGATCGCGCCCATGCACACGGCCGGCGACTGGCCGTGGTCCTGGTGCATCACGACCGGGATGTGCGGATAGGCCTCGACGGCGGCGTCGATCAGGTGGCGCAGGAAGGCCTCGCCGGCGTATTTGCGGGCGCCGGCCGAGGCCTGCATGATCACCGGGCTGCCGACGGCGTCGGCGGCGGCCATGATGGCCTGCACTTGCTCGAGATTGTTGACGTTGAACGCAGGCAGGCCATAACCGTTTTCGGCAGCGTGGTCGAGCAATTGACGCATGGATACGAGGGACATGATAGGACTCCAAAAATAGAAAAAACTGGTTGGCGGCCAGCGCGGCGCGGGGCGGCGGCTGGCCGGCTGCATTTATTTAAAAATCATTCAAACCTTGATTCGACACTCATTCCAACTCGCCGACCTTGACGATCTTGAGCGCGTTGGTGCCGCCCACCTGGCCCATCGGCTCGCCCCAGGTCATGACCACCATATCGCCCTTGCCGACGATGCCGTTGGCGACCATCAAATCCTCGGCCTGGCGCAGCACCACCGCGCTCGGCGCGCCCTGCAGCAGGTGGACGGCGCGCACGTTGCGGTACAAAGCCGCCTTGCGCAGCGTGGTCACGCTGGGCGTCAGCGCATAGATCGGGGTGTCGATGTTGTGACGGCTCATCCACAGCGCGGTCGAGCCGGACTCGGTCAGCGCGACGATCGCCTTGACCCGCAGATGGTGGGCGGTGAACAGCGCGCCGTAGGCGATCGACTGGTCGATGCGGGTGAAGCGCACGTTCAGGAAGTCCGCGTCGAGCTTGTTGTACTCGGACTGCTCGGCCTCCAGGCAGACCGCCGCCATCATCTCGACCGTCTCGACCGGATAGCGGCCGGACGCGGTCTCGGCCGACGTCATCACGGCGTCGGTGCCATCCAGCACCGCGTTGGCCACGTCCGACACCTCGGCCCGGGTCGGCACCGCGTTGACGATCATCGACTCCATCATCTGGGTCGCCGTGATGGCCAGCTTGTTGGACGCGCGCGCCATGCGGATCATGCGCTTTTGCAGCGCCGGCACCGCCGCGTTGCCCACTTCCACCGCCAGGTCGCCGCGCGCGACCATGATGCCGTCGGAGGCGTCGAGGATCTCCTGCAGCACCGGAATGGCCTCGGCGCGCTCGATCTTGGCGATCATCATCGGTTTGTGGTGGTAGGGCTCGCCGGCGATGTTGGCCAGTTGGCGCGCCATCGCCATGTCGGTCGCGCTCTTCGGGAACGAGATCGCCAGGTAGTCGGCCTGGAAGCTCATCGCCGTCTTGATGTCCTCCATGTCCTTGGCGGTGAGCGCCGGCGCGGTCAGGCCGCCGCCCTGGCGGTTGATGCCCTTGTTGTTGGACAGCTCGCCGCCGACCTTGACCACGGTGTGGATCTCGCTGCCGGCGATGCGCTCGACGATCAGCACGATCAGGCCGTCGTT
>JACMLV010000076.1 GCA_014379395.1 Burkholderiaceae bacterium | reverse complement strand
GCGCTGGCGCCGACCAAGAGCGAAAACAGGCGCGCGGCGCGCTGGGCGAAGCGCTCGCTCTTGCCGATCAGATAGGCCACCATCAGGCCGTTGACGCTGTCGGTGGCGACCATGCCGGCGACGAAGGTCAGCGCCAGCAGCAGCGTCGCGGTGGCGCCGCCGAGCCGGCTGCCGGTCAGGCCGAACCAGGCCGCCACCGTCATCGTGTCGAACGACAGCGCGAACAAGGCGCCCACGCACAGGCTGGCGGCGGGGCCGCTGGGGATCGGCAGGCGCAAGATCCAGCGCGTGAAAGGCGAGCCGCGCGGCGCCGCCGGATCGGTTCGTCCCAGCGCGGCGCGCAGATTGGCCAGGCCGATCGCGGTCAGGAAGACGATCGAAATCCAGGCGCCGATCGGGTCCAGCCACTCGGGCAATTTGTCGATGCCGTAGCGCTGCAACAGCCAGGCCGCCGCCAGCACCATCGCGCCGTGACCGAGCGAAAACAGGGCGCCGGAAAAGCGCGCCAGCGTGCCGCGCCCTCGTTTGGCTTGCAGCCGCGCCAGACCGTCGATGGTGGCCAGATGGTCGGCGTCGAAGCCGTGCTTGACGCCAAACAGCAGCGCGAAAGCGATCACGCTGGGCAAATCGAATGAGGTGTGCGGCATGCTGCGCTCCGGTTTTGATGTTGCAGAATTTGCATATCTTATACAAGAAGCATGCCAGCGGCTAGAGGGCCGAAATGCCGCCACCCCGGCATGGCCTTTCATCGCCCTACCCCGCCCCTATTTTCCGTTACAAGACTTATTGACAGCATGCAATAATGTGAGGTTTCGCTCTCCGCATTCCCATCACCCGCTACGGCGCCCGCCGCGGCGCCATCGGCCGTCAGTCTTATGATTACGAGTTTGAAAATTTCGTCAAAATATCTAAAAACACTGCTTGCGCTGGCCTGCCTGTTGACCGCCGCCGGTTGCCAAAAGAAGGAGGAGCCGAAGGAAGTCAAACTCCTGTCGACCAAGCAGACCGCCTCGCTGATCAGGATGTCGTCGAGCAGCCGAATGGCCGCCGCGCCATGGGCCGAGGACATCCACGCCTCGCTGGCGAAGCTGAAACTGGAACCGACCAAACGCAATATCTGCACGACGATTTCCATCGTCGAACAGGAAAGCAATTTCCAGGCGGACCCGCCCGTCAGGGGCATTTCGCGCATGCTGTTCGACCGCATCGAGGCGGCCAAGAAGAACTTCGTCATGGCCAACCTGCTCGACATGCGGCTCAAGCAGAAGGCGGAAAACGGCAAGACCTTCCTCGACAACGCCAAGCGCCTGAAGACGGAAAAAGACCTGGAGGAGTGGTACAAGGAATTCGCCGCCACGAAAATCACCAGTCCGATTCTGTCGCTGCTTAAAAAGGATCTCGACACCCTCATTTCGACGATCGGCTCGATGCAGGTGTCGGTCAAATTCGCCGAGCGCTTCGCGCAGAAAAACCATGTGGCGGTGCCCGGCGAGCTGCGCGCCTATCTGTACACGCGCGAAGGCGGCCTTTACTTCGGCATGGCGCATCTGCTGGAATATCCGGCCGATTATTCGGCCGACATTTATCGCTTCGCCGATTACAACGCCGGCCAGTACGCGAGCCGGAACGCGGGATTCCAGCGCATGGTGGCGCGCCTGAGCGGCAGGAAGCTGGCGGCCGACGGCGACTTGCTGCGCCACGACGGCTCGGCGCCCGAGCAATCCGAAACCTATCTCGCGGTGGTGGACGCGCTGCTGAAAAACGGCGAAAGCGCGGTCCGCCAAAACATCACGAGCGATTTGGATGAAGGTGGCGGGCCGGGGTTCGGCGGCACGGCGACCTATGCGACGATCCAGACGATTTACAAGGCGAAATACGGCAACCCGATCTTGGCCGATCTGCCTGAGATCGACCTGCACAGCGATAAGATATCGCGCCCATTGACCACGAAGTGGTATGCGAACCGCGTCAACGGCCGCTTCGAGCGCTGCATGCGCGAGCGGATTTGATTGGCCCGTGAATCGCGTCGCGGTATGACTCCCGCTTAACGTTGGCCCCCATATTTCGAGCTGGCCCAAATGCTCAATAATCTTGCCGCTATTTCTTTCGCCGCGTTGACTGGCGTAGCCGTGATGTTTCAAGTTGCGCTCGCATGCGGCGCACCTTGGGGAGAGCTCACGCTTGGCGGCAAGTATCGAGGCCGGCTGCCGGGCTTTGTTCGCATCGTCCCCATTGTCTCCGCCGCACTGCTGACCGGCTTCGCAGTCATCGTGTTAGCGCATGCCGGGCTGGCATTTGCAAACATGACGGCGATCTCAAACCGCTTGATATGGGTCGTTGTCGCCTACTGCGTGGCCGGCACCTTTGCAAATTTCGTCACGCCCAGCCGTCGGGAACAGATGCTTTGGTTCCCCATCGTCGCGCTAATGCTCGTTAGCAGCACCATCGTCGCCGTCGGTTAATCCGACTCGAAACTGGGGCCGCCCGGCCAAGACGCCCCCGCCCATCGCAAGGCCGCGTCGTCAACTACCCCCGCCAAATCAATTTCGCCCACCGGCGCAAAAAAGTCAGCGCGCCGGTCAATTTCCTCGTTAGCGCGGAAACGCTCATGACGCCGCCGCCGTCGAGAGCAGGTCGGCGCTTGGCTGCGGCGGGGTGAAGCCGTTGGCCGCGTCGACGATGGCTTCGATGTTGACGATCGGCACGCTCGATCCGACCGCGCCGAACACTGTGGCGAACGAGACGTCGGCGGCGTCGCGCCCGGTGCCCAGGCGCAGCAGGCCCATCGGCGGCGAGACGCCGCTCGGGTCGAAGATGTACCAGCGCCCGCTGAGCATCACCTCGACGTAGGCGTGGAAGTCGGTCGGCCCGAGGATCGGGTCGGCGCCGTAGTCGATGCCGGCCACGAAGCGCGCCGGGATGTTGAGCGCGCGGCACAGGGCGATCATCAGGTGGGCGAAGTCGCGGCACACGCCGGCCTGCTCGACGATGGTGTCGATGGCCGAGGTGCTCGCGTCCGAGCTGCCCGACAGGAACGTGGTGCGCGCGTGGACCCAGTCCTGGATCGCCTTGACGCGCCAATACCCGTGCGGCAGCTGGCCAAATTCCGTGTTGGCGAATTTGCGCAGCCGGTCGGACTGGCAATAGCGGCTCGGATAGATGTAGGACAGGGTTTCGTGCGGCAGCTGCCAGATCGGCATTTCCTGCAAGCTGTCGGGGGCGGCGCGCTGGTGGTCGATGTCGACGGTGGCCGCATAGCGCACGCTCAGCGCGCCGCGCTCGGCCTGCACGCGCATGGTGCGCGAGCCGGTGGCCGGGTCGGCATAGACCTCGGGGCGCAGCGGCTGGTTGATCGACAATTGCTCGCCGACCAGCGTCTGGCACGGCGTCTGCGCGGCGTGGATGTTGAAGATGAAATCGCTGGCGGCGTCGAACACTTCGTAGTTGAGTTCGATGGAAAATTTCAGCCTGATCATGGGCGCTCCGGGTGGCGTGTGGCGGGATGACGGTCGCGGCGGACCGCCATTGACCAGCACACCATAGGCGATTGGGGCCGGGCCTTCCGTGCGGCAGCGCGCGCAGGCGGCGTCAGCGGCAAGAATATCTACGCCCGCGCCGCCAAGGCCGCATACAGGTCGATGGCCGCGACGACGCCGTGCAAGACGCCGCCCTCGGTGACGGCGATGTGCTCGATGTGCTGGTCGAGCATCAGCTTGGCGAGCTCGGCCACCGAAGCGTCCGCGCTCGCCTCGAAATGCTCCACGCGGCAAATTTCCCAGACGCGCACCGCGTTCGGGTTTCTCTTTTCCGCGTTGAAGGCGAGCAATTCCTGCGAACTGATCATGCCGATGATGGCGTCGTTCGAGCCCATCACCGGGATCGAGGTCAGGTGATGGTTGTTCAAGACCGCCTCCACCCGCGCCACCGGATCTTCCGCATGAACAGTCAACACATTCCTGTCCATCAGGGTCGCAATCGACAACTCGGGCGCGGCCGCCGGCGCAGCGTTGCAGATGGCGGCGGCAAGCGCCCGGTGCAGCGCCCGCTCGACGGGGCTGTCGAGAATGGTTTCTGGTTGCATTTTGTCCATGCCGCTACTCCTTGAGAGGTGTCGTGGCTTGACTCGGTTGCCGATCCACAACGCGTCCCACTCTAGCGGCTTGCCATTGTCCCGTCTGTTCGTTGAGTAACGCACGGCTGGCGTAGATAGATGGATTTTGGATGCTTGCACACGCCCCAAGCCCCTTCTTTTACCGGCTTACAACCCTTGAAATTAAAAATGCCGCCCAGTCTTCACTGAACGGCATCCGATGGTTTTCAACTTCGAGCAAGGCGACTCAGGCGGTCGCCAGCTTGGAACCCAATGCGGTCAGCCAGGCCGGCCGCTCGCTGGCGTCGAGCCAGTATTTGACGGCGATGCCGAGCTCGGTGTCGCCCTCGACCTTCAGGCGGCGGCGGAAGAACAGCGTGTCGGCGTCTTCCATTCCGGAGGCCAGCTTGAAGAAGTCGATCGCCAGGGCGGACAGGCGCACGTCGGCCTGGATCGTCTTCGGCAGCGGACGGAACTTGCCCTGCTCGCAGATGAAGCACAGTTGCAAGCCCAGGTCTTCGATGCCGATCTGGAAGGTCTTGCCGTACAGGCTCTCGGGCGCGGTCAGCCATTCGCGTCGGCGCGCCAGTTCCAGCATCGCCATCAACGGCGCGTTGGCCAGCGGCGCCGGGATCAGGCGCCCAAAAGCGGCCATCGGCGAGGGGAATCGGAAGTCGGACAGAATCATGCTTGCTCCAGGATGATGGTGGTATTGGCGTCGTGCCATTGCATGCCCGGTTTGCCGAGCCAGTAGCCGTTGCTGCGCACGGCGTGCGGTTGCAGGCAGGAATCGGGCACCACGGCGGCCTTGTTCTCGCGGCGCGCGGCGTCGAAGGCGGCCACGATCTGCGCCATGCCCTGCGATTGCGGTTGCAGGCGCAGCACGTCCACGCCCATCGCCGCCAGTTCCGGCACCTGGGCGCCGAGATCGACGCAGGTCGAGCTTTGGGTCTGGATGCCGTTGATGTTCAGGAAATCGGCGCTTTCGCGGGTCGCCAGCGGCAGGCCGTCCGGATGCGTTTCGCAGCGGAATTCGCAGTTGTCCTTGCGCAGGCGGAAGTGGCGCGCGGTGAAGCAGCGCGACGAGAACGCCAGCGCCATGCGGCCCCACACTTGCACTTCGGTC
>JACMLV010000664.1 GCA_014379395.1 Burkholderiaceae bacterium | reverse complement strand
GCTCGGCCGGGCGCGCCGCGGTTTTGTGGGGTTCGGCCCGGCGCGGTTCCGGTTGGCGCGACTCGGCCTGGCGCTGCTCGGCCTGGCGTTGCTGGGTTTGTTCGCCGACTTGGCGCTGCTCGATCTGCTGCGTCAGGGCGCGCTGGAAATCGCGCTCGGCCGTGGCCGCAGACGCGGACGCCGGCGCCTTAGGCGGGGTCGGGGCGGTGTTGCTGGTCTGGACTGTCAGGATCGGAGTATGCATGGGGCGCGCCGTGGGGTGAGGGGAGGAGGGCCTGGGCCCGGGGTCAACGTTTGTAATATGCCTGTCGTGCGGCATGTTCGTCCATCAGTTTCTGGTCGCGCTTGGCCTCGACCTGCTGCGCCGCCTGCTGCGCGCGGCCCTCGAGCGTGGTGTAGGACATGCGCTTGCGCTCGCATCCCTGCCAGGCGTCTTTTTCGGCCTCGCCGCGCCGGCGCGCGTGCCGCAGCACTTCCTGCTGGCCGGCGATGGCGGCGTCGAGCTTGCCCATGAAGGCCTGGAAGTTGCGGTAGGCGCTGGGCGTCATGCCGTTCGCCAGACTGGCGTCGAAGCGCGCCGCGTAATCGTCGCGGTACGACAGCAGCATCTGCAGCTGCTGCTCGGCGGCCTGCACCGCCGACAAGGCCGCGCCGAGCCGCTTGGCGGCGGCGTCGGTGGCGCGCTGGGCCAGGTCGATCAGCGTTTCTAATTGGGAACGGGATGCCATGCCCCATTATAGGAGGGCGGCGCCGGGCCCGATCAGTCAAACAGAGCGGTAAGTTGGCCCAAGCTCTCGGCCATGCCGACCCTTTCGGTGATTTGCTGCTGCAGGAACGCTTCGATGCGCTCGTGCAGGGCGATGGCCTGGTCGAGCACCGGATCGGTGCCGGACGCGTAGGCGCCGACGCTGATCAGGTCGCGGCTGCGCTCGTAGCGCGAATACAGCTGCTTGAGCCGGCGCGCCTCGCCCTGGTGCTTGGGCGTGGTGATGCCGTGCGCCGCGCGCGAGATCGACTGTTCGATGTCGATGGCCGGGTAGTGGCCGGCCTCGGCCAGGCGGCGGTTGAGCACGATGTGCCCGTCGAGGATCGCGCGCGCCGAGTCGGCGATCGGGTCCTGCTGGTCGTCGCCCTCGGTGAGCACGGTGTAGAAGGCGGTGATCGAGCCGCCGCCGACGGCGCCGTTGCCGGCCCGCTCGACCAGCACCGGCAGCTTGGCGAACACGGACGGCGGATAGCCCTTGGTGGCCGGCGGCTCGCCGATGGCGAGCGCGATCTCGCGCTGCGCCATCGCGTAGCGTGTCAGCGAATCCATGATCAGGAGCACGTTCTGGCCCTGGTCGCGGAAGTGCTCGGCGATCGCGGTGGCGTAGGCCGCGCCCTGCAGGCGCATCAGGGGCGGGGTGTCGGCCGGCGCCGCCACCACCACCGAGCGCGCCAGGCCCTCGGGCCCGAGGATCTGCTCGATGAATTCCTTGACCTCGCGGCCGCGTTCGCCGATCAGGCCGACCACGATCACGTCGGCCTCGGTGTAGCGCGCCATCATGCCCAGCAAGACGCTCTTGCCGACGCCCGAGCCGGCGAACAGGCCCATGCGCTGGCCGCGGCCGACGGTGAGCATGCTGTTGATCGAGCGCACCCCGACGTCGAGGGTGTCGACGATCGGCGCGCGCCCCAGCGGATTGGCCGGGCGCACGTTGATCGGCCCGAATTCGGTGGTGTGCAGCGGGCCGAGGCCGTCGAGCGGGCGGCCGGCGCCGTCGAGCACACGGCCCAGCAGTTCTGGGCCAACCGGCAGGTGGCGCGCGCGGTCGCTTGGACGGCGGCGCGGATGCTCGACCT
>JACMLV010000663.1 GCA_014379395.1 Burkholderiaceae bacterium | reverse complement strand
TGAGCGAACTGCTGGCCCACGTCAACGACTGCTGGGACGACGAGCGGCGCGCGCTGGCGCGCCAGTTGCACGACAGCCTGGGCTCGTCGCTGACGGCCCTGACGATGCACCTGTCGCTGCTGGAGCGGCAACTGCCGGCCACGCCGGCCCTGCTCGATCGCAGCGGCCAAATGAAGCAACTGCTGCTCAAGCTGGTCGACCAAAACCGCCAGATGCAACTCAAGCTGTGGAACGACAAGCTCGAATTCCTCGGCCTGTGCGCCGCGCTGGGCGAAGTGGCGACGCAGTTCGGCGAACGGCTGGCGATCATGGTGCGCCGCAGCCTGCCCGAGGACGAGCCGGTGTATCCGCGGCGCCACGGCGTGGCGCTGTTGCGCGCGCTGGAAGAAGCCTTGAGCAACATCGCCGCCCACGCCCAGGCCAGCGAGGTCGACGTCATCCTCGACGACGGCGAGGACGCGCTGATGCTCACGGTCAAGGACAACGGCGTCGGCCTGCCGCCGCAGGACGCGGCGCCGGCCGTCAAGCACGGCTTGCGCGCCCTGCGCGAACGGCTGCACCAGCTCGGCGGCACGCTGACCGTGGCCCCCGGCGAGAGCAACGGCACGACGCTGACGGCGATCCTGCCGCGCAATCCGGCGCCGCAATAAGAAACAGCGGCCGTGGCCGCTGTTTGTTCGCTTGCTATCGCGCTGTTAATTCTTGTCGTGTCCCTTGCCGTGGCCGTTGCCGTGGCCATTGCCGTGGCCGTTGCCATTGCCGTTGCCGTTGCCGCGCTCGTCATCGCGGTCGTTGCCACGATCATGGCCGCGGCCGCGACCTTCGCCATGCCCGTTGCCGCCGCCATGCTTGGCGCGGTATTGCGGTGCATATTGGTTCAGATACCAGCTATCCTGGACGAAATACACCTGCCGTCCGCACGCGTTGTAGGCGCGGCAATGCTTGGACCAATGCTTGGCGTGGCCGGGCGGCACGCGCAGATAAATCGGCTGGCCATAGTTGCTGCGCCGTTCGATCCGCACCGGCTGCTCATAAATCACGCGCGGCTGCGGAAAGTCGCCGATGTTGATTTGGCCATAAAAGTTCGGTTCGCCGACCGTGATCGAAACGCCGACATCGGCTGCCAGGGCGACGCCCGAAGCCAAGGCCAGCACGCTGGCTGCAACAATGGTTTTCATAATTCACTCTTTTCATGTAAAAAACGTCCCGCACAACAATTGGCGCGCCGGGACGGCAAGACTGGAGCTGGATGCTTTGGCTACCTCATCCGCATCATAAGGCCCGGCCCGCTATAAGTATGTTCGTTATCGAACACAAGATTCGTTATCGTCAGCGCGGGCAGTCAGGGAAAGCCGTGCTCAGCCCACGTGCTTGCGGATCCAGCCGACGTACTGATCCATCCAGCCTTGCAAGAATTTACGGCTGCCCTCGCCGATATCGCCGGCCTCGTCGAACAAACCGTCCTTGGCCTGGATAAACGCTTCCGGCTGGCCCAGCGTCGGCACGTCCAGATAGGCCAGGATGTTGCGCAGATGCTGCTGCGCCATCGCGGTGCCGGCCGCGCCAGGCGAAACGCCGAGCACGCCGGCCGGCTTGCCGCCCCAGGCGCTCTGGCCGTAGGGCCGCGAGGCGTGGTCGATCGCATTTTTGAGCACGCCCGGCAGCGAACGGTTGTATTCCGGCGTGACGAACAACAGGCCCTGCGCATTGGCGATCTGCGCCTTCAGGCGCTTGACCTGCTCGGCCGGATGGCCATCGTCGTCCTGGTTATACAGCGGCAAGTCGCCGATTTCGACCTGCTCGAAGGAAAACTCCGGCGGCGCCAGCCTGGCGATGGCGTCGGCCATTTTGCGATTGAACGAATCGCGGCGCAGGCTGCCGACGATGACGGCGATATGGTATTGGCTCATGAAATCCCCCATTAAGATTAACGGTTGAATGCGCGGCGCCGGAAGGCGTCCGCGTACATCTTGGCACAAAACCATTGCCGCGGGCGCGCGCCCCCCGGGCGCCGAAAAACACATTTGATCAACCAAGCGCCGTTTCGATGTTAATATCCCCTTGCACTCCAATGCACGCCAAGTCATTGTTTTTGTTGTATTTTTAACCAATAACCAACATTGGGATGAGAGCGGCATGGCGCCTGCGATAAAGACAAATACGTGGGATCAGCCCGCCAACGTCGGCGATCTGTTGCTCGACGCCATATGCGTCGTCGACGCGCAGGGACGTTTCCTGTCGGTCAGCGCGGCCGGCGAGCGCATCTTCGGCTACACCGAGCGGGAAATGCTGGGCCGGCCGATGATCGAGCTGGTCTACCACGAAGACCGCGCCCGCACCTTGCAGGCCGCCGCCAACATCCAGGCCGGCAACCCCGAACTCCACTTCGAGAACCGCTATGTGCGCAAGGACGGCCAGCTGGTCCACATCATGTGGTCGGCGCGCTGGTTCGAGGCCGACCAGGTGCGCGTGGCGGTGGCGCGCGACGTCAGCCAGCGCAAGCGCATCGACTCGATGCAGGCCGCGCTGTACGCCATCTCCGAAGCGGCCCACAGCGCCGAAGACATGCCGGCCCTGTTTCGCCGCATCCACCAGATCATCGGCGGCTTCATGCCGGCGCTCAATTTCTTCGTCGCCCTGTACGACGAGCGCACGCAGGAGCTGAGCTTCCCCTATTACGTCGACGAATACGAGGGCGCGCCGGCGCCGCGCAACCTCGACGCGGCCGAGCGCTGCGCCGAGGTGATCCGCACCGGCAAGGCGGTGCTGTTCAATCCCGAGAGCAAGGTGTTCTTGCAGGGCTACGCCAGGCACGAGCTCGACACCGACGCGCTGAACTGGCTCGGCATGCCCTTGCATACAAAAAAGGGCGTGATCGGCATCCTGGTGGTGCAAAGCTACAGCGCCGACGTGCAGTACACCGGGAAGGACATCGAACTGCTGCAGTTCGTCTCGACCCAGATCGCCCTCGCCATCGAGCGCAAGCAGATGGAAATCTGGCTCCGGCACATCGCCGGCCACGACCCGCTGACCGACCTGGCCAATCGCGACCTGTTCTACCGGCGCCTGCAAAGCGCGCTGCTGTGGGCGCAGCGCAACCACAGTTCGCTGTGCCTGCTGTATCTCGACCTCGACAAGTTCAAGCAGGTCAACGACACGCTGGGCCACAGCACCGGCGACCTGCTGCTGCAGGAGACGGCCGTCCGCCTCAAGCAATGCGTGCGCGATTCCGACACCGTCGGGCGGGTCGGCGGCGACGAGTTTCTCGTCCTGCTGCATAACATCGAGGCCCCGCACGACGCGCTGCTGGTGGCCGAAAAAATCCGCGTCGCCCTGTGCCAGCCGTTCGCACTGGCCGGCCAGCCGGTGCAGGTCTCGCCGAGCATCGGCGTGGCGCTGTTTCCCGAACACGGCGCCGACCACGAGCAACTGATCCGCTCGGCCGACGCCGCCATGTACGAGGCAAAAAAGGAGGGCGGCAACCAGTTCAGAATGGCTGCCGCGCCGGCTGTGGCGCAGCCGGCCGAGCCGGCCCGGTCAAGGGCGCCGGCGAATCGCTTCACGCGGGACGAATCGGAATAACGCCGTCCGCCTGCGCGCGGGCGCGCAACTGGCCGCAGCCGCCATCGACTTCCTGGCCGGCCGAATCGCGCAACTTGGTCAGCACGCCGCGCCGATGCAAGGCCGCGGCGATCGCCCGCGCGCGCTCCCAGCTGGGGCGCCGGAACGCCAGGCCGGGAATGGTGTTGTACGGAATCATGTTGAGCACCGCGTATTTACCCTTGAGCAGCTCGACGATGCCGTCGAGCTCATCGTCGCCGTCGTTGACGCCGTCGAGCAGGGTCCATTGGTATTGCACCGGGTAGTTGGTGGCGCGCGCGTACCGCTCGCCGTGCTCGACCAGCTGGCGCGGCGTCAGACGCGGCGCGCGCGGCAGCAGCCGTTCGCGCAGCGCCGGCTTGGTCGTGTGCAGCGACAAGGCCAGCGCCGGCTTGACCCGGCCCAGCGGCAGACGCTCGAACACGCGCAGGTCGCCCACCGTCGACAAGACCAGGTTCTTGTGGCCGAGATTGCCCTCCACGCCCAGCAAATCAATCGCCTCGAGCACATTGTCGAGATTGTGGGCCGGCTCGCCCATGCCCATGAACACCACTTTCTTGACGACGCGCCGGGTGCGCGCGAGCACCACCTGGGCCACGATCTCGCCGCTGCTGACCTGCCGGACCAGGCCGCCCTGCCCGGTCATGCAGAACTGGCAGCCGACCGCGCAGCCGACCTGGCTCGACACGCACAAGCCGTCGCGCGGCAACAGCACGCTCTCGACCGTCTGGCCGTCGGCCAACGCGACGAGGAGGCGCTCGGAGCCGTCCGCGCCGGGGTGGGCGGAACGCAGCGTGGCGAGGGATTCGAGTTCGGTTTCGATGGCCGGCAGGG